>RKRX01000141.1 GCA_007571185.1 Oceanicaulis sp. | reverse complement strand
TGGATCAGCGGGACGGATCGGAGACGATTTATGGCGCTTTTTCGGGTACGGGGGGCGCTTTTGCGCTGGGTAGCGGCGTGGGTCGCAATGACAGCTGGAACGAGTACAGTCTGGGCCTGCGCGTGCGCCTGCCGGGCGGGCGGTCACTGGCGTTGAGTTATGACCGTGTTGAGGGTCGTCAGAACCTTCTTGACATGGAAGCGCTCTCGGTGGGCACGCGCCTGCGCTTCTGACCGAGATGGGGCGGTTTCACACACTGCACTGAGTACCGTGTTTCTGGGCTTGCTCTCACTTGGGATCGAGTCCGTGGCGTCGTCGTCATTGTGTCGGGCATTCACGATTATATGCGCCCGCGTGTGCCAGCGCGGGTCGCCGACGCTGGTCGATAGTGCTTTATGAGATCAAGGCATCTGCAAGATAAGGCAGGCTCGTATCCATCCGGTAATCAATGCCTGAATGGGTGTCGGGAAATTCCTCGTAGCGGTGATCCACGCCCAGATCGGCCAGGCGGCGATGCAACCGGCGCGCACCGTAGACCAGATCATACGGGTCGATACTCCCGCAATCGATGAACAATGCCTTGAGCCGGTGCAACCGGTCGTGATGGCGTTCCACCAGAGTCAATGGATCCCAGGCTTGCCAGTTCGCCCACAGCTCTGAAATCCGCTCGCATGTATCAAGGGTGACGGGCAAACGCACGCCAAAGGATTGGTCTGGCGCGGGATCATAGGTGGCCGCCATAGCGAAGGTCATCAGGGTATGAATGTCATCACCCGAGGGTTTGCCGGCGCTCTCCACATAGGTGATGAAGGCTTTGATCGAGCCATGTTGAGCGACAGCTCTGAGGGCGGCGGGGAAATCGCGCGCATAGCAGAGTTCAAAATCCATATCCCCTGAATGACAGGCTGCCGCCGCCCAGAAATCGGCGTGCCTGAGAGCGTGAACCATTGCGCCATAGCCACCGGAGCTTTTGCCGAACACGCCGCGTTTGCCGGCGCCGCCACAGCCGAAGCGGGTTTCAATGGCGGGTACAAACTCAGCGATCAGAATATCTTCCCATGGCCCCATAACAGTGGAGTTGATGTACTGATTGCCGCCTAGACGAGTGAAACAATCAGGCATCGCCACCACGACAGGAGGCAGATCGCCATTCCCGATCAACCGATCCAGGCGTTCAGGAAGGTTCTCGCCAAATCCCTTCCAGGCTGAGTGCGAGAGTCCTGATCCGGTATAACCCGCCAGAGCCACCAGAAGGGGCAGCCCTGTCCCGTCATGGCCGTGAGGACTGTACACATCGATCACGCGCGCGGTGGGATCGTCCAGCAGATTGCCCTTCAACAAGGCCGATTGCACAGTGATGCGGGTGACGATTCCGGCAGGGTGTGTTGTGCGGCGAGTCATGGCGGTCTCTTCAAACGGGGCGGCGGGCGCGAAAGGCGGTGGTCAGTGTGCCGTCATCAAGATAATCAAGCTCACCGCCCACCGGAACGCCCCGCGCAAGCGAGGTGATGTCCACATCGGCGGCGGCGAGTTTGTCGGCCAGGAAGTGCGCTGTGGTCTGGCCGTCCACCGTAGCGTTGAGCGCCAGGATAATCTCCTGGGTCTTGTTTCGGTTCGCTCGCTCAATCAGGGTGACCACGTTGAGGTTTTCCGGCCCGACGCCATCAAGCGCGGACAGCACCCCGCCCAGCACATGATAGCGGCCCCTGAAGACGCCCGCGCGCTCCAGCGCCCACAGATCGCCCACGGTTTCAACCACGCATATGACGGAAGAGTCACGGCCGGGATCAGAACACACCGCGCAAGGATCGGTGACGTCCAGATTATCGCATTCATGACAGGCGCTGATCCTGTCGGCAGCCTGCCGAAGCGTCTCAATCAGCGGTCGCATCAGCTGTTCGCGCTTTTGCAGCAATGACAGCGACGCTCGCCGGGCTGAACGCGGACCCAACCCGGGCAGTTTGGACAGAAGCCGGATCAGTCGTTCAATTTCAGGGCCGGCGGTCATGCCTGCCTCAATCGCAAATCATGGAAATGAGAATTGGGGAGTGGCATGGATACGGAGAAGGCATCGGCGGCTAAAACGGTTCCGTCTGTCACGTGAACGGCAAATCAGAGTTTGAAAGCGAAATCTGGTTCAGATTCCTTAAAGATGCGCCTATGGTTTTAAGCCGGGCGTCCTCAGCTTTACGCCAAGTATCACTATAGGCAGCCTTGATTAGATCTTCAAGCAGGGCGGAGTCTTCAGGATTGATTACTGATTTGTCAATGGACAAGGCGCGTAGCTCTCCGTTGGCCGTCAATGTCATCCTGACCAGGCCCGCGCCTGATTCCCCGTCCACCTCCAGGTTTGTTATCTGGCGCCCGACGTTCCGCATTTCGTTCTGCATTTCCTGTTTCATTTTCTGGGTTCTTCTTGCCAGGTCGTCAACGTCTTCCATCGGGTTTTCTCCTAATGCCGGTTGGTATTTCTCAGCTTGGATGTAGGTCGGTCGGTGGGTTTGTCAACCGCTAGGATCTCGGCGCCAGGGAACAAAGCCCGCGCTTTGACAATGGCCGGATCCCGTTGGGCGCTCTGCATGCGGTCTTCGTGTTCACGGCGGCGGCGCTCGGCGATGGTCTCGCTGCCGCGGGTCTGCGGTTTGGCGTCCACCAACCAGCGTTGGTCGGTTTTTTCCTCAAGGAAAGAGGCGATTCGCTGGCCTAGATCGGAGGGCGCGTCGTCGGTGGGTTCAAACACAATAGCGCCGGGCTTGATAGTCACTGGACGAAAGCATCGCTCCACATCAAGCTTCAATTCGATTTCGCGCGCCTCATCGATCAGTGCGATAAGCCCATCAAGCGTTTTCGGTCCAATAGATTCAAGGGCGGCTGTACGGGCCTGAGGCCCTGATGGCGCGCTCTGCGAATCCGTATCGGGTTTTGCTCTATGGCTTGGTTCAACCCTTCCTGGCAGCAGGCGCATCGCATCTTCGGGGCCAGGAAGGCCGGCCGCAGCCATCAGGCGGATCAACACCATCTCTAACGCTGATACCGGATCGGGCGCGTTGCGCACATCTTCCAGTCCGGTCAGGGCGGTTTTCCACAGTCGGCCCAGTGAGGCCAGAGAATGGGCTTCGGCCAGTTTCGTCAATCGACTTACGGTTTCCTGCGCCTCGCCCAGATCAGCCGTGGGGCCCGCCGCCTTGATTCGGCTGATTGCGTGCAGGTGGCTAAGCAGATCGTGCATTAAAACTTGTGGGTCGGCGCCATTGTCATACTGTCGGCGAAGCTCATCAAGTGTGTCCCTAGCTCGGTTTTCAAGCGTGGCTTCCAGCAGATCCAGCACGCGCGAGCGATCCGCCAGGCCCAGCATGTCGCGGATCTGTTCGGCGCTGACGATTTGCCCATCTTGAGCGTGAACAATGGCTTGATCAAGCAGGGAGAGAGAATCGCGCACCGAGCCTTCCGCTGCGCGAGCAATGGCGGTTAGTCCCTCGCGTTCTACGTTGGCGTTTTCCTTCATGCAGATTCGGGCTAGATGGTTGGTCAGCTCCACGCGCTCCACGCGCTTGAGGTCAAAACGCTGACAGCGTGACAGAACAGTGATGGGCACCTTGCGGATTTCGGTGGTGGCGAAGATGAATTTCACGTGCTCGGGCGGCTCTTCCAGTGTTTTCAGAAGCGCGTTAAAGGCGCCTTTCGACAGCATGTGCACTTCGTCGATAATGTAGACCTTGTAGCGCGCGCTGACCGGTGCATAGCGCACCCCGTCCAGGATCTCGCGAATATCGGAAACGCCGGTGCGGCTGGCGGCGTCCATTTCCATGACATCTACGTGAGTCGAACGGGCAATGGCGTTGCAATGGACGCCTGGCGGGGTCAGGTTGATGCAGGGTTGACGCACCGTATCGGTTTCGTAGTTCAGCGCCCGGGCGATCAGGCGGGCGGTAGTGGTTTTGCCCACCCCGCGCACCCCGGTCATCATATAGGCGTGGGCGACCCGGTTCGAGGTGAACGCATTGGTCAGTGTGCGCACCATCGGCCCCTGGCCGATCAAATCCTCAAAGATCTGCGGACGGTATTTACGCGCCAGCACCTGATAGCCTGTATCTTCAGAGGCGCCAGGCTCAGCTCCCCGCAAGGCGGGGCCGTCACAGCCCCCGTCGGGTTTTTCATGCGCCTCGCCTCGGGGATCATCCATCATCATGAGCGCCCTTCGCGCGTCCCGCGCAGCCGAAATGCGGTGCGGCGGGGAGAACGAACTGTGCGGAAGGCGGCGGAAGACCGGACGGCGACCCAAACCAAACTCGTTACGGCTGCTTCCTTCCGGACCTGACCGGGTTGGCGAGGGGTTTGTCCGCCGCCGATCTTCCAGGAAACAATATCGCAGTTGCTGAATTCAAAAGCAAGGTTCGCACACAGAGATTAACAGCTTTCGGGTCGTCCGGCCTCAGCTTCATCGCTCTATGCGTTAGCTCTACAGTGTCAATCGGTTGCTTCATCTGGTCAGGCGTGCAAGACAGCCGCGCAAGACTCCTGGATAAATCGACAGGGATCGGTGAGGACGCTCATGGACTCTCTTTTCTTCAACAAGATTGCGGCGGCCATTCTGGCCATCGGCCTTGCAGTCCTGGGGTTAATGACCCTGAGTGACAGCCTGTTTCATACTGAGCAGCCCGAGGAGTACGGCTACCCGGTGAACCTAGCGATCCTGGACAACGGTCATGGCGATGGTGGGGCACAGGTCGAAGGCCCGGTCGATTTTGGTCTGTTGCTGGCGGGCGCTGATCTGTCGGCAGGTGAGCGCGTGGCGCGCCGCTGTGTCAGTTGCCACACCTTTGAAGACGGAGGGGGAGACGGTACCGGTCCGCGCCTGTGGGACGTCATGGGCCGTGCTGTGGGTGCTGTCGTCAGCTTCAACTATTCGCGTGCAATGAAGGAATATGCTCAGGATGGCGCTGTTTCCTGGAATTTTGAGAACATGTACGACTATCTGGAAAACCCGCGCCGCTATGTGCCTGGTACAGCAATGAGCTTTGCCGGTTTACGTAAACAGGAAGATCGTATCAACTTGATTGCTTATATGCGTTCCTTGTCGGATGCCCCGATTGACTTACCGGCTCCGCTGGCGCCTGCCGATGTGATGATCCACGAAGGTGAAGGCCATAATGGAGAAGAACGGCTCGGAACCAGCGCTGTGGAGGATGCAGATACCGGGGTCAGTGAAGAAGCAGGAAGGGTGACGGAAAAGATTGAATCCGAAGATTGATTGTTTTCCCGGCAGATTTTGATTGAGTTGATCGGGTCAGCCAGCATCGGGAGTGTCGAGTTGGCGGGTGCGGCGTTCGGCGGCGGCCACGCCGCTGCGCACCAGTCCGGGCAGACCGCTGCCGCTCATCAAGGCATCAAGCCCGGCCTGGGTGGCGCCGCCGGGGCTTGTGAC
>RKRX01000038.1 GCA_007571185.1 Oceanicaulis sp. | reverse complement strand
TTACCCGGCGTTTCAGTTTGAGAATGGATCCCCCAGGCCCGTGATCAACAAAATCCTTAAAGCCATGCCCGGCGATATGTCGCCATGGCAGACTGCGCTGTGGTTCGAAAGCGGCAATGGTTGGCTGAGCGGTGATGTGCCGCAAGAGTGTTTGGGCGATATCGATAGAGTCGTCAACGCCGCAGCGCGCCTGGCGCAACCAGCCTTTGGCTAGAGGCGTCGCCAATGTTGATCCCCGAGCCTGGCGACCCCCTTCCCGGAACGCCAAACCATGTCACGCTGCCCAAGGGGACGACGGTTTTTCGTGTCCATAATCGCCGTTACGAAGCGACGCAGTTCAATCCGTATGAAGACGGTTTAACACGATTTGCGCCCATCAACGACAAAGACGGACAATGCGTGCCTTCACTGTACGCCGCCGGGACGCTGGAAGCAGCGGTCTATGAAACAATTTTCCACAGTGTCGACAACAAAGCGAAGCCCAAACAGGTCCGTGAACAGGACGTGCTCGACCGCGCCGCGGGCGTGCTGGAAGCATGTCGTGACTTGACACTCGTCTCGTTGCGCGAAGCCGATCTTAACCTCTGGTCGATCGGGCGCGATGCGTTGATCACGTCGCCATCAGGATGCTATTCGAAGACCGTGAAATGGGCCGGAGCAATCTATCAGCAATGCCCACAAGCTGAAGGGCTCGCATGGACCTCCAGACCCTGCGATCCTGCAACCGCCTATTTGTTCTTCGGAGATCGGGTTGACGCCAAAGCTCTCGAAATCATCGCATGGTGTGACGGCGAGGAATTCCTCACCGCTGTGAGGCGTTTCGGGAAACGCAGCGGCATCGTCGTGGTGTGATGATGCAACCGTATAAGCCCGCACCCACAGGGTTTTTCCTACATCTAGCCCTGCCAAATCGCGCTCACGGGCACGGCTTTCATCCGATCCCCGAAAGAGAAAACCGCCTTGCCCGAGTAAAGCACGATGCCGGTGAAGGGACGGCCATCGCTCATATTTTCGGCAAACCAGCGTATATGTCGGAAATCATCCCCCTTCACGGACAGGGCGGATTTGACTTCGATGGCCAGAATAGCGGCGTCACTGTCCCGTTCGACTATAAAATCGATCTCGCGCTTTTCCCGATCGCGGTAATGGTAAAGGCGGTACGCGTCGTTCAGATCAATGAGTGCAGCGAGCTGGGTATAGACGAAGGTCTCCATCAGCTTGCCGATCCGGTCCGCGTTCTCGATGACGTTTTCCAGGCGCCAGTTCAGGCTGGAGGCCATAAGACCGCTATCGGTCATGAAAAGCTTGTCCTTTTTGCCGACACGGTCGTAATCACCACGCGTCCAGGCGGGCACACGGTCGATGAGAAACAGAGCCTCCAAGGCGCCGAGATAAGCCTCTACAGTCGGCCGCTTGATCGAAAGATCCGCGCCTATATCGGCAATACTCATGTATCTCGATGACCAAGCCGCCACAATCTCCACCAGCTTGCGCATGGCGTTGAGACGATTGACGCGGGCTATGTCTCTGAGATCGCGTTCTATCAGCGCGCCGATATAATCGCGATGCCAGGCGCGCCGGGCGTTCATACTCAAACCCATGACTTCTGGATAACCGCCGGCAAAAGCCAGTTCGGCGAGCGCGTTGCGCGTCATGGCCGATGCCGGCGGCGTAAACTCCCCTGCAAAGGCGCGCGCAAGAAATTGTGCGCCAGCTTGTTTTTGCTCTCCCACCGACAGGGGGCGCAGCCGTATGTTCGCAATGCGGCCGGCCAGCGATTCATGGGCCCGGGGAATGGCGGAAAGATGGGAGGATCCGGTCAGAAGAACCTGTCCCGGCCTGTGATCTTCATCAACGATCAGCTTGATCGCTGGCAAAAGATCAGGCGCGCGCTGGATGTCATCAATGATGAGCGTGCGCGCCCGCCGGCGGACAAAACCGAGCGGATCGGTCCGCGCGGCCTCGCGGGCGACAGGATCATCGAGCGTAACATACGCGACTCGGTCGCTGCGCCATTGTCTGGCAAGGGTTGTCTTGCCACACTGGCGCGCACCGGAAAGCAGCAGAACGCGCCGGTCCTGCATGCGCTGCAACACCTGCGCCTGATTGCCAGCGCGGCACATAGACTGGTTTCAAATCCGGCATTCACAAGCTGTTGGGATTACGAACCGTGCTTTCCGCGAAATTACAAATGTTTTATCCGCGAAATTATAAAAACAGGTCAAGCCTGACCGCGTGACAGGGTGCGCAACGCTGTCGCTGCGACACGCAAAAAGCCTTCACGCTTGGCGGTGAAACCCTGTCCGTGGACAAAGCGCGATCACTAACCCGGCGCGCTGTGCACGTTTTGTCCCTGTGACAGCGCCAGCACTTGCCCCGCCAGATACAGCGATCCACAAATGAGGATGCGGCTTGCGGGATGTTCGGCCAGGGCGTGTTCGACCGCATCGTGCAAGTAGGCGGTCATCCGGGCCGGCAGCCCTGATCGCCGTGCGGCGTCAGCGATCTGATCGGGCGGGCGGGCGCCTTCGCGGCCACGGTGAAAACCGGTGGCGATGACGAGAGACGCCAGGTCTTTGAAAACAGCCAGATACCCTTCAGCATCCTTGTTGACGGAAAAGGCGCAGATCAGCACCAGCGGACGCGTGCGATCCGCCTGCATGGCCTTTAGACTGGCGGCGAGCGCGTGGGCGGCGGCCAGGTTGTGCCCGCCATCAAGCCAGAGTTCGCCTCTGGCCTGTCGCACCCGCTCGGCCAGTGGTCCTTCGGTCAATCTTTGCAGGCGGGCGGGCCAGTGCGCCTGTGCGATCCCCCAGCTGATCGCATCCGGCCCATATCCGCAAATGCGGGCCGCAGCAGCAGCAACGCCCGCATTGACCCGCTGATGCGGTCCCGCCAATGCGGGCGGGTTGAGAGACCACCGCTCTTGCCCGGTCTTGAAAATCAACCGGGCGTGTTCGAGACAGGCGCGAAAGTGTCGGCCCCAGGCGTGGACCGGGGCTGTCAGGGCATGCGCCCTGGTCATGATCACCTGTTCGGCCTCGGGGCGTTGCGGCGCCAGGATCAGCGGCGCGCCGCGCTTGACAATGCCGGCCTTCTCCCCGGCGATGGCTTCCAGCGTATCCCCCAGCAAGGCCTGATGATCATGGCTGACCGGGGTGATGATGGTGCATTGGGGCGCATCAATCACGTTGGTGGCGTCCAGCCGCCCGCCCAGCCCGGTTTCCAGGATCAGACGATCGGCCGAGATTTCGGAAAACAGCAGGAAGGCGGCCGCCGTGGTGATCTCAAAGAAAGTGATCGGACGGGCGCCATTGGCCGTTTCACACCGGGCGAAGGCGTGCTTGAGTCGATCATCATCGATGATTTCTCCCGCCACGATGATTCGCTCATTGAAGCGAACCAGATGAGGAGAGGTATAGAGATGGCACCGCTCACCCGCCGCTTCTGAAATCGCTTTGAGAAACGCGGCGGTGGAGCCTTTGCCATTGGTTCCGGCGATATGGATCGTGGGCGGCAGACGCTCTTGCGGACGCCCCAACGCCTCCAGCAGCCGGTTGATCCGGTCCAAGGACAGGTCGATCGCGCCGGGATGCAGACCGGACAGACGCTCGAGCGCCGCTTCAATCGTTTCAACGGTCGGCACTGATCGGCTCCCTTCAGGGTTTAGCCGGTATTGGCGAGCTTCGGCGTGTTGGCGCTGGCGGCAGGGCGCTTGAGCAAGGTGCGCATCAGATTGCCCAGCACGACCGGCAGCCTGTTGCGCGCGACCACCTTGTCCACCATGCCTTTCTCCAACAGGTATTCAGACCGCTGGAAGCCTTCAGGCAGTTTCTCGCGAAGGGTCTGCTCAATCACGCGAGGGCCGGCAAAGCCGATCAGTGCGCCCGGCTCGGCCAGATGCACATCACCCAGCATGGCGTAGGACGCGGTGACGCCGCCGGTGGTGGGATCGGTCAGCACGACGATATAGGGCAGTTTGTGTTCGCTGAGTCTGTTCACGCCGAGGGTGGTGCGCGGCATCTGCATCAGCGACAGCGCGCCTTCCTGCATGCGGGCGCCGCCAGCGGCGGTGAACGCCACCAGCGGGGTGCGTTTTTCCACGGCGGTTTCGCACGCCTTGAGAAAACCCTCGCCAGCGCCCATGCCCAGCGAGCCGCCCATAAAGCTAAAATCGTGAACCAGCACGGTGGTTTCAAGACCCTGGATGGCGCCCACGCCAATGGCTATGGCGTCTTGACGGCCGGTTTTCTTGCGTGCGGCCGCGATGCGGCTGGAATAGGATTTGTCATCCTTGAACTTCAGCGGATCCTTGATCACGTCCGGAAGGCTCACCTCAGTCCAGTGTCCGTCAAAAGTATATTTGAACCGCAGGTCGGGTCCGATGCGCATGTGATGACCGGCCGGGGTGACATGAAGGCTCGCTTCCAGATCTTTTCTGAACACCGCTTCACCGGAAACGGGGCATTTCACCCAGAGATTGTCCGGGGTATCGCGTTTGCCAAATATTTTCTGGATCCCGGGCGGGGTCAGTCTCTGAAGCCAGTTCATCGCGTCAAACCTCTCAACTCTGCGCCCGTGTTCAGGCGCGGGCGCGGTGTGTGGCCTCAGCCAGAGATCGGGCCAGCGCCAGGGCCTGATCCACCCCCGCGGCGGCGGCGGCCTCCACAATAGCTGATCCCACGACGACCGCATCGGCCACAGCGGCGATGCGGGCGGCGTGTTCGGAGGTCTTCACCCCGAACCCGACCGCCACCGGCAGCCTCGACGCCGCCCGGATCCGATCTACAGCCCTTGCAATGTCTTCGGTCGCGCCTGATCCGGCGCCGGTCACGCCTGTTGTGGAAACGTAATATACAAATCCCGAGGCGTGCGCGAGCACTTGCGGCAAGCGCTTGTCGCTGGTGGTGGGGGCGGCCAGGCGCACAAAGGACAGTCCATGGCTGTCCAGAGCAGTGCGCAACGCCCCATCCTCCTCAGGCGGACTGTCCACACAAATCACCCCGTCCGCGCCGACAGCGGCGGCGGCGGCGGCGAAAGCGTCAAAACCGTAGGCGTGAAACGGGTTCGCATACCCCATCAGCACCACCGGCGTGTCGGGATGGGTCTGGCGAAACCGGCGGACGATTTGCAGCACGCCTTTCACGGTCATGCCGCCGTCAAGCGCCCGGATTGCGGCGCGCTGGATGACAGGGCCATCGGCCACGGGATCGGTGAAGGGCACGCCCAGTTCGATCACGTCCGCGCCCTGGTCGGCAAGACCCTTCATCAAGGTGAGCGTGGTGAGCGCATCAGGGTCGCCCGCCATCACATAGGCGATGAAACCGGCGCGGTCGCCTGATTTGAGGGTGTCAAGGGCAGAGGCGAGACGAGTCACGGCCTAGAGCTCCACACCCAGCGCCTCAGCGACAGAGAACACATCCTTGTCGCCGCG
>RKRX01000189.1 GCA_007571185.1 Oceanicaulis sp. | reverse complement strand
CTTCGGAAGTGTTTAGATCCACTGACAGGGTGATGGCGTCAATCTCTTGCATTCGCCCCGCTCGCAACCGGATCTGGACCAGCCTGTCCCCCGGGTGCGCGAGAACCGAAAAGGTGCGCGGTGAAATCTCCACATGGAGCGGTCCCTTATAGCCTGCCTCCACATGATCGAAAGCGCTGGATTGATCCCCAATGACCCGGGTGAACACATCCAGGCGTCCGGTCGAACTCCTGGGATTGGCGACAGCCGACAGCTGTCGCGGCAAATGCAGCGCCTCTTTCAGCTCGGCCAGATACACACAACCGGTCTCGAACACTGCTCCACCTTCCAGATCAAGTTCGTGCATCACCAGATCATCGTCAAGACAGCTCGCGACCGTGCGCTCCGGGCCGGGCAGGAAGCTGGCGCGCAAACGCCACGCTCGACGCCCTAGCCGCAGATCCAGGCTGGCAGGCTGGATTTGTCCGGGATCAATCAACGTATCAGCCGTGATCCAGCGTCTCGAAAGTGCGTGGCATAAGGCACGGTCTGGCAGGATGCCGGTGGGAAAGATCATGTAAGCCCCGGGGTATAAAGAGCAGTGCAAACAGCAATGCGGAATCAGTCCGCCCATGCCGCATCACAATGTGCGCCGTCGCGGTTGTCCAGCATACCGGACGGTGTGCCGGACGCAGACAGGCGCGCTGGCATGCTGCTGTGCCTGTGTCGATCTTCCAGCGCCGATCGTTTTGCTGCGAAAATCCCGGGCTTTGTACCCAACAGCCCATACAATAGAAATGATCTTGACTGATTTTAATGAGGATATGTTCCCTTTGAGCGCTTCCGATCGCACCGTTTTGTTTGTACTCGGCGTCATGCTGGCCAGTCTGTCCGCCGCCATGCTTGCCCCCGCTCTGGTTGACCTATACGACGCAGGCCAGAGCGCCCATGCCTTTTTCGGCACAGGCGCTCTGGGCCTGACGATTGGCGGCATCATGGCAATGATGGGCCGAGGAACGAAAAAAAACCTTTCCGCCCGCGGTGCGATCCTGATCACCACGGGGTCATGGATTGCGCTCTCAGCGGCTGCCGCCATCCCGCTGAAACTGTCCGGGGTAGGCATCGGTTGGACCGACGCGCTATTTGAGGCGACCTCGGGCATCACGACTACCGGAGCAACCGTTCTAACCGGGTTGGAGTCCATACCCGCTGGCATTCTGCTATGGCGGTCCATCCTGCAATGGATCGGCGGCATCGGGATCATCGTCACCGCCATGGCGATCTGGCCCCTTCTGGGAATTGGCGGGATGCAGCTCTTCCGCCTTGAGAGCTCGGACACTACGGAAAAGACCCTGCCGCGGGCGGGCCAGATTGCCGGGGCGTTGGGCCTGATCTATCTGGTGCTGACCGTCATGTGTTTCATCGCCTATCTGTGCACCGAGATGACCCCGTTCCAGGCGATCAATCACGCCATGACCACGGTCGCCACTGGCGGGTTCTCCACCCATGACGCCTCTATCGGCGCTTTCACGAAGAGTGGAGCGGATCTGGTGGCGTTGGTCTTTATGCTGCTGGGTGCACTGCCCTTCCTGCTTTATCTGCGCGCTGCGCAGGGACGTCCCGATCTGCTGCTGCGCGACTCGCAGGTCCACGCCTTTTTGACTGTGGCCTTTGTCGCCACCGCTATGCTGACAATCTGGCTGTGGATCCATGATCCTCATGTAGAACAGGTTCTGCCCGCTTGGCGGCTGGCAGCCGTTAATGGCGTCTCGATACTCACTGGCACCGGCTATGCCTCAGCCGATTTCTGGCCATGGGGCGGAGGGTCCGCCGGCCTGTTCTTCGTACTGATGTTCATTGGGGGTTGTGCAGGCTCGACCACATGCTCGGTAAAAGTGTTTCGTTACCAGATTGCGGCTTCGGCCATGAAGGCTCATGTCGTTCGATATGCCCGCCCCGGCGCAGTAAAACCGATCCGGTATCAGAGCCAGACCGTGCCTGATGAGACCGTCCGCTCGGTTCTGGGTTTTTTATTTTTGTTCTTCCTTGTTTTCGCGATCACCGCGGCGTTTCTGAGCCTTCTGGGACTCGACACGGTGACCGCTGTCAGTGGAGCCGCAGCGACACTGGCCAATGTGGGGCCAGGGCTGGGCGAGATCATCGGCCCGGCGGGTTCTTTCAAACCGCTACCCGATGCCGCCAAATGGGTCATGACCGTCAGCATGTTGATCGGTCGTTTGGAAATTATGGTGCTAATGGTGGTGTTTGCACCGCAATTCTGGCGTGGATGAATGTGTTACGGGCAGATCGATTGCTGAAAGTGAACCAAATTTCACAACAAGTTAGCATCGGGGTGGAGACTCGGTCAGAGTGCGGCCGGCACTACATCAGAACCACCCGAGCATTTCTGAAAACCTCATGCCTGATGACGTTCTTTTTTCGGACTGCGCGTCAGCTATGCGATGAGGTGTCTTGCATAGATCAATATGAAGGCTTAGCGTAGCCATCAGAGGAGCGAGGGGCATGAGACCATCTTGAAGATACTTTCCGCTGCAAAGTTTCTCCAATTTGAATCCTTTTCACCTCCCGTGGCAACGGGGCCGTGCGCCATGCATCCGGCAAGCGCCGGAACTGAACATTTTGGGTTGGGTCTGACCAGGTTGTCCGACCATCACTTTCCAGGGAGCTTTTCATGAATACCGCCCCACTCGGCTCAAAAGCCAATCCCAGCCAGTATGATTGCCTGCCTAGCCTGGCCGAGGATGAACCCTATTTCGTGATCCGCGCTCACGACCCGCTGTCTAATGCGTTGGTGGAGCTTCATGCTTATATCGGGGCGGGTCAGTCTGGCGCCGCCCACAACAAGCTGGCGGAAATCATGGAATTGACCCGTGAACAGCCGCCTCGCCCCGCCGCCAGCCCAAAATATCGTGAAACCTTCGCCATCTCACTGTCCATGGAACAATGGCGCGGTGCGAAGCTGACAACCGGATAGGGTGTGGAGGAGTTGGACACAAGGGTGGGTCACATCCTCACTTTCAGCCAGTCGCGCAGTTCGGCCAACCATCCCGCTTTACGAGCGATCCGGGTGCGGTGGGTGAGGTCGTAGTCAGCGATCAGAACCTCCTCATCGGCTCCCGCCCGGGCCAGGAGTGCGCCATCGGGGCCGGCGATGGCGGAGTGTCCAGCATACACTGTACTTTCCTCTTGTCCGCAGCGATTGGCCATGGCGGCGTAAACCGAGTTCTGCAAGGCCATGATGCAAATCTCCTGGGTGAAGATATCCAGATTTTCATGAGCCAGATTGCAGGCCGGGGTGGCGATGATCTCTGCCCCGGCCAGCGTGCAGGCGCGCCAGCTTTCGGGGAAATGGCGGTCATAACAGATCACTACGCCCACCTTACCTGCCCGGGTATCAAAGACTTCGAAGCGTTCGCCGTGAGCGTAATAGTCTTTCTCCCAGAAACCTTCGAACTGGGCTACATGCACCATTTCGCTAACTCCCAGCAGGGTTCCATCCGCGTCAAACACCGGTGAGGCGTCATAGCGCCGTCCCTCCCGCGCCATATAAATATTGGCAATGGTGACGAGGCCGTGGATGCGGGCGAGTTCCGACAGGCGTTTAAGTGCGAAATGATCCCGATCCATTACATAGGGCCGGGCGGGATCACTGCCTGGTTCCGCCCTATGCTTGGGAAAGAAGGGGCTGAGCTGGACTTCAGGGAAGATCACCAGCTTGGCGCCTGCCTGGGCGGCGGTCTTCATGAGGCGGTCGGCGGTGGCGAGGTTGGCCTCGATTTCGGGGCTCATGGCGTGCTGGAGAACGGCGAGTGAGGGCATGGAAAACTTCTGGCAAACGAAAAGTGCCGCTAGTTTGGCCCTAAAATCGTTGTTTCGAAACCCGTCGAGATGCGTTGGCTTCCCAACGGTGTTCGCGCCGCTTGTGATCTGTCTGGGATGACTTGCCTTTGAACACTGGCGCACGTTAGCAGATTGGTTTCTTGAATCTGGAGACCGGTTTCATGTCCGCACGCACCGGCGCCCAACACTTAATTGATGCACTCTATGTCAATGGCGTGCCCCGTATTTTCGGGGTTCCCGGAGAGAGTTATTTGGCTGCCCTTGATGCGCTGATTGAGGTCGATATCGCATTCATCCAGTGCCGTCATGAAGCTGGCGCCGCCAACATGGCCGAAGCCCATGGCAAGCTGAGCGGCAACCCCGGCGTCTGTTTTGTCACCCGAGGGCCGGGCGCCATGCAGGCGGCTGTAGGCGTGCATACCGCCATGCAGGATTCCACACCCATGATCGTGCTGGTCGGGCAGGTGCGCCGGCAAGATGAAGGTCGCGAAGCGTTCCAGGAACTCGATTATGGACAGGCTTTCGCCGGACTTGCCAAGGCGGCCCTGGAGATCCGGGATCCCGCCAGAGTTCCAGAAATGATGATGCGTGCTTTTTCTTTGGCTCAGAACGGGCGTCCAGGACCGGTTGTTGTAGGGCTGCCCGAAGACATGTTGACCGAACGGGTCAAAGCGTCTGCGGCCGTGGCTCTGACGCCGGCGCGCAGCGAGCTGTCTGCGCAAACCGCTCGTGAAATCGCCGAACAGATTGATGCCGCGGACCGTCCAATTCTGCTTGTAGGCGGTCCCGGTTGGACAGTCGCGGATAGGTTGGCATTGCACGGGTTGGCGGAGGAATTGGCCTGCCCTGTGATGACAAGTTTCAGAGCCAAACATCTTTTTGACAATGATCATCCGCATTATGGCGGCGAAGCAGGCATAGGCGCCTGCCCGGCAGTGGTGGAAGCGTTGCGCACATCCGATCTGATCGTGGTGGTCGGTCCGCGACTAGATGAAATAACCACCCAGAGCTATGACCTTTTTGAAGTTCCAGACGGGGTGGCTGATCGATTGATCCATATTCATGCTGGCGGGGAAGAGCTAGGGCGAGTCTACCGTCCGATGCTGTCGGTGACGGCTCGCGCAGGCGGTGCATTGAGCACTATCGCGGCCGAAGCCATATCCGTCCGTGCAGTCAAGCGCACTGCATGGGTGCAGCAAAATCGCGCTGCCCAAGATGCCTGGGTTAAGCCGGTGACGGTGACTGGCCCGGTCAATCCCTCTGAGATCTGGCGAACAGTATCGGCCAAGTATGGCGATCGGGCGATTATGACCAATGGTGCAGGTAATTTCGCCGCATGGTTGCACCGCTTCTGGATCCATCGCGCCTTTCCCAGCCAGCTCGCGCCCACTTCCGGCGCCATGGGTTATGGGTTGCCTGCCGCTATCGCCGCCAAGCTTCATCATCCTGATCGTCCTGTCGTGGCGGTCTGTGGCGATGGCGATTTTATGATGGCTGCGCCCGAACTCGCTACGGCGGTCCAGCATGGCGTGAACATTGTGGTTTGCGTCTTTGATAACAGGGCGTATGGCACGATCCGCATGCACCAGGAGAAATCCTATCCGGGTCGAGTAAGCGGCACCGACCTCTCTAATCCAGATTTCAGGATGATGGCGGAAGCTTGTGGTTGCGCCGGTTTTCTTGTGGAACGCACTGAAGACTTTGAAACGGCGTTCGAAGCCGCGCTGGCCTGCGGCAAACCCGCATTGATTCATGTCAGGCAAAGTCTGGTGGATATTGCGCCGGGTAAAACGCTGCCGCTGGTTTCAGACGGTATTCAGTCGCACTAGATATGCGCTTTTACAGGAGACCGCCCATGCCCAGGAACTTTTACAAACGCCTGGCCGAGACTCTGGCCGGAATTGACGCTGCCGGGCTGTACAAGCGTGAACGCACTATCATTTCTCAGCAATTTTCCGAGATTGATGTGAAGACCCATGGTGAAGTGCGCCATATGCTCAATTTTTGCGCCAACAATTATCTGGGATTGGCCAATCGACCTGAGTTGATCGAGGCGGCGAAGACGGCGCTGGACCAGTATGGTTACGGCATGGCGTCAGTCCGCTTTATTTGTGGTGCGCAGGAGGTGCATCGCCAACTTGAGGCCGCTATCGCCGAATTCACAGGACAGGAAGATTGCATCCTTTATGCCGCCGCTTTTGATGCCAACGGGGGTGTATTTGAGCCGCTTCTGGAACCCGATGATGCGATTGTATCTGATGCGTTGAACCACGCGTCGATCATTGACGGAGTGCGTTTGTGCAAAGCCAGGCGCTACCGCTACGCCAACTCGGACATGAATGATCTCGAAGCCCGACTCAAACAGGCCCGGACCGAGGGCGCACGCACCATTGTGATTGTCACCGACGGTGTCTTCTCCATGGACGGTTATATCGCCGACCTGAAATCCATCTGTGATCTGGCTGACAGGTATGACGCTCTGACCATGGTGGATGACTGTCATGCTCATGGATTTATGGGCGCGAACGGTCGTGGCACACATGAGCATTGTGGTGTTATGGGTCGGATCGATATTATCACCGGCACGTTGGGCAAGGCGCTTGGCGGCGCCATGGGCGGATTCACGGCCGCCAGGAAAACGGTCATCGACATACTTCGCCAGCGTTCACGCCCCTATCTGTTTTCCAATTCCCTAGCCCCGGTTATTGCCGGTGCAAGCCTGAAAGCGTTGGAAATAGTGCGTGAGGGTCATGATCTGCGCGTACGCTTATTTGACAACGCCAGACGTTTCCGTACGGGCATGATCAAGGCCGGGTTTGATCTTCTGCCGGGTGAACACCCAATCATCCCGATCATGCTTGGCGACGCGGCGCTGAGCCAGAAAATGGCGGATGCACTGATGGAGGAGGGGGTTTATGTGGCCGGCTTTTTCCATCCGGTCGTGCCTAGGGGCAAGGCGCGTATCCGCACCCAGATGAGTGCGGTCCATACCCCTGAGATGATTGATCAAGCGGTGGCCGCCTTCACCAGAGTCGGCAAGACCCTGGGCGTTGTGATCTGATCACGGTATTCTGACTTCATTGTTCGTGCAGGCAGGGTGTTATTCATGCACGTGGTACATGACGCTGTGACAACGAGAAATGAGCATAATTGCCAAAAGATCTTGCCTGGATCAATGTGGGAGCTTAGCGTGACCGTCAGAGACGTGAGGAGGAATGCAAATATCTTGAAGATTCTTTCTATCGAAAATCTCTTCAGTTCGAATCATTTTTACCTCTCGTTACAACGGTACTGTGCACCGTCCAGCATAGATAGTTCAAGTTAGCAAGTTAGTAATGGAGGTTCTATATAGAGTTTGTGAGCAACTTAATGATATTGTTCCTTCTTATCTAAAAAGGTTTGGGATGGAAGGGACTTGCAACTGGGCTCAACCAAGTCGAATAAAACGACTTCTTTGCTACGAAGAAAAATTGCCAATTTTTCCCGAAGGACATGATTGCTGCGATGTCGTGCTGGATCGCCTGGCAGCTTTATGATGAGATCGTCGCCTTGCATCCTGAATGGCATAACAAAGATCTGAATGAGGACGCGATCAAAGCCGTGATGACCATTTCATCAAGCGATGGTTCGCAACTGGCGATAAAAGCGTCCGAGACGGTCACTTTCAGGCCGGATACAAGGAGGTTCTTGCCATGGTCGTGTATCATATCGTGATTCACACCATAAGCTGAACAACTCATTTCTAGTTCGGGAGCGTCCTTATGAAAGCTCTGGTCAAGGCCCAGGCGGTCGAAGGTTTGTGGATGCAGGATATCCCTGAACCGGATATCGGGCCCGATGATGTACTGATTCGCGTGCACAACACGGCGATCTGTGGCACTGATGTTCACATCTATAACTGGGATGACTGGGCGCAGAAAAATGTGCCCGTGCCCATGGTGGTCGGGCATGAGTTTGGCGGTGTGATCGAAGAGGTAGGGGCGAATGTTCATCGCGTCATGCCTGGCATGCGGGTGTCCGGTGAAGGTCATGTGGTGGGAGAGAAATCCCGCGCGGTGCGCGCTGGACGTTTTCATCTCGATCCTGACACCAAAGGCGTGGGTGTGAACATACCTGGCGCTTTCGCTGAATACCTGGTGATCCCGGCTTTCAATGTGGTGCCGCTGCCTGATGACGTGGCTATGGAACAAGCTGCTTTTCTAGATCCGCTGGGGAATGCCGTGCACACCGCCACGGCTTATGATTTGACGGGTGAAGATGTGCTGATCACAGGGGCGGGACCCATCGGGATAATGGCTGCTGCGGTCACCCGTCATTGCGGCGCGCGCCATATCGTGGTGACCGATATTAACCCCGACCGTCTGAAGCTTCTGGAAACCGTCGTTCCCACCGCCGTGCCGGTACATACGATGAAAGAGGACCTTCACGATGTTCAGGCGCATCTGAAAATAACCGAAGGCTTTGATGTGGGGCTTGAAATGTCAGGTGCGGAGCCCGCTTTCAAACAGATGATCAATCACATGGTGATGGGGGGTAAGATCGCCATGCTTGGCTTGCCAGGTCAACCTTTCAATCTGGACATGGGCAGCCTGATTATGCGGGCGATCACTCTGAAGGGAATCTACGGTCGGGAAATGTTTGAGACCTGGCACAAAATGTTGGCCATGCTGCAATCAGGTCTCGATGTCTCCCGGCTGATCACCCATCGCTTGCCGGCTGCCGAATTCCAGACAGGATTTGATGTCATGCGCTCGGGCAAAGCTGGCAAGGTGATCCTCGACTGGACGAAGGTGTAGGAGACGATGCCCAACCGGTTTTCAGATGGACTCAATACAGAGCAACCTGAAGTCATGGTTCCCTTTTTCGCCTACGGTTGAAAAGTATCGATTATCATGCGTCCATGTTCTTTGAGGGCGCGATCCTCTTCCCTCCACGTGGAGATCCAATCACGATAACTGATTGCATGGAAGGCAACCTCATCCCCTTCGACCCGTTGCGCAAACTCCGAGATTTCGGCTCGATGTGAGATGATACAATTTTTGGAAACGCGTTGGCCTGCACGAAATCCAGGTTCACAGAAAATGTAGTAGAGAACAGCCTTGAGATTACGTTTCCGTGCCTCAGTAACAAGACCAAAAGCATGCTTCACCAATTGGGGTGCATCAAGGTATTTAAACACGACCCTACCATCTTTAAGCTGATCTCTCATCTTTTCATATTGAGTCATGTTCGCACCCCAAACAGGGCGATTATAGGCCTCTGACAAGGATACTTTCTTTTCGTCTCGAAATGGTTCGAAGCGTTTGCTCTCAATGCCAATCAGCGTGCTTTCCGTTTGCACCACGGCATCAAGCTGCGGATGGCGACCCCCTGACCACGGAAACCGAGCTTTGAACTCCACATCTACCATTTCCGCCGCGCCAGCATTTTCGGTGCCGGGGAGAGTGGGAAAACACCCCGGGCGTTCAACAAACCAGCCGAAGCAATTCACTGCGAGCGCCGCTGAACTTTCGGGGCTGAAAAATTTCTTGGACCGGAGTTCATTGCCGTCACCCTTTTGAAGTCTCTGAAAGACGTGGTCCGCCGGCACACCAGGAAGGAGACTTTCTCGCAACCGGTTGAGTAGCTCCTCAGGAGGGATGAGTTCAGTCATGACTTCAGCCTTTCGTATCCAGATTGATCCAGAGTATTTTCCGTATACGAAAAGATGTTTGTCAAATCAAGTAACGTTTGCGTGAGCAGACCATCTTCAGCTCACATACAGGGAGTTATTATGTGATCGCAATCTTGCCCGGTTTCAACGACATTCAACAGGCGGCGAATCGCCTATCAGGGTTAGCAGTGCGCACTCCCTTGCTGTCATCAGCAGCTCTGGATGAGCGTGTGGGCGGGCGTGTGCTGTTAAAGACGGAAACCCTGCAGCGTACAGGCTCCTTCAAATTCCGCGGCGCCTATAATGCTCTCAGCCAACTTGGTCCGCAGTTCCGTGCGTCTGGCGTGGTGGCGTTTTCTTCGGGCAATCACGCCCAGGGCGTGGCGGAGGCGGCGCGCCTGCTGAAAATGCCGGCGCTGATTGTGATGCCGGCGGATGCGCCTTTGGTCAAGAAAGAAGGGGTTCTGGCTCGGGGCGCTGAACTGCATGAATATGATCGGGAAACTGAAAACCGAGAGGATATCGCCCGCATGTTGTGCGCCCAACGCAGCGCCGCTCTGATCCCGTCCTTTGATCATCCTGACATCATCGCGGGACAGGGCACGACAGGTCTTGAAATTTTCCAGGATCTCAAAGCGCGTGGAGAGACCGCAGATCAGCTCATCTGTTGCGTGGGTGGAGGAGGTCTGATTGGCGGCATCAATCTGGTTGCTGAAGCTCTGTCGCCCGAAACGGCGATTTATGGCGCTGAACCTGAATATTTCAATGATCATGCCCGTTCGTTAGCGTCGGGCCGCAGAGAACGTAACGCCTGCAAATCGGGTTCGGTGTGTGATGCGCTTTTGTCCGAGACGCCGGGGGAGCTGACCTTCGCCATCAATCAATCCCGGCTGAGCGGAATCTGTCTGGTCAGTGATCGTGAAGCGCTGGCGGCGGTCCGATTCGGGTTCGAGGCACTCAAACTGGTTATTGAGCCTGGCGGCGCAGTCGCTCTGGCGGCGATCCTTTCAGGCAAGATTGACGCTCGCAACAGGACCAGCGTGGTGGTGCTGACCGGGGGCAATGTGGATTGGGCGATCTTCAATCAAGTCTTTGACATGATGAGTTAGCCGCGTGCCGCTCTCTTTACCCCCGGGATGACTGATCACAGCACTTGACCATGGCCGTCTTTTTCGAGGAGGACTTGGCAGGTCAGACGGCTGGACGGCCGCTGCCGCGATCAGGGAAACCTGGCGGGAGAGGAAAGTCCGGGCTCCATGAAGGCAAGGCGCCGGGGAAATCTCGGCGGATCGGCTGGGATCGGTTCAGGGAAAGCGCCACAGAAATCAAACCGCCGCGCTTTGGCGCGGCAAGGGTGAAACGGTGGGGTAAGAGCTCACCGCTCCGACCGCAAGGAAGGGGGTACGGCAAGCCCCGCCTGGAGCAAGACCGAATAGGGACACACGTTTCACTCCGGTGAAACAGGCGCGCCTTCACGCCGATGTCCGGGTAGGTTGCTTGAGGCGCCGTGCAAGCGGCGCCCTAGAGGAATGGTCGTCGCCTGCGTCGTTCCATGGGACAATGTGGGACAGAACCCGGCTTACAGGCCGTCTGACCTTGTTTCTCGAGACGCTTGGCTCGAAAAAGCCGGTGTGTTGCATCCTTTGTTCTTTATCTGTTCTTGTCTTGTCTCCGCCTGGAGGCGGGATTTTCTGTATTTATGCACAAATTTGCTGAATTTGGGGTGAATAGACCATTGTAACCCATATTTTCCCGTGTTATCCCATGATTACCCGTCGCGTTGGATGTACGGGATATATGGAGCTTGGCGCGGCATGTTCGTCTCCACGACGACCAACGGTATTGATGCAAAAGGGCGGGTCTCCGTACCCGCTGATTTTCGCACGGCCGTCGCCAGCCAGGGTTTTTCCGGGATTTATGTCTGGCGTTCTTTCAACGGATCGTTTCTGGAAGGGGGCGGTCTGCATCTGCTGGAAGATTATGCAAACGCCATTGAGGGGATGGATCCCTACGATTCCGCCCGGACCGCGTTCGAGCGTGTGATTTTTGGCGGCGCCAGAGCGCTGAGTTTTGACTCCACCGGGCGCGTATCCGTACCCAGGGATTTGATCGAACATGCGGGGCTCTCCAGGCAGGCGGTCTTCGTCGGTATGGGTAAGCGGTTCGAGATATGGGATCCGGCCGCCCATGCCGCTCAGCAGGCGGACGATCTGACTTTCGCGCGCGAGAACAAGGCCCGGTTGCGCCGCGCGGGCGGCAGACGGGAGGCGGGCGATGTCTGATCAACCCCATATCCCGGTCATGTTGCCTGAAGTGCTTGCAGGTTTGCAGGCTCGTGATGGCGAGACCTATGTGGACGGCACGTTTGGAGCGGGTGGCTATACACGTGGTATCCTGGAGGCGGCCGATTGCCGGGTGCTGGGCATTGATCGCGACCCCGACGTGCGGGAAACCGCCGGGCAGATGAGGCGAGTTTATCCTGGCCGGTTTGTCTTTGGATTTGGTTCATTCTCGATGATGGAAGATATGATCGGGATGGTGAATGTTCCAGACGTGAACGGCGTGGTCCTTGATCTGGGCGTGAGTTCCATTCAGCTTGATCAGGCCGAACGCGGATTCTCCTTCCAGAAGGATGGACCGCTGGACATGCGTGTGGCCCGGTTTGGACCGACCGCTGCGGACGTGGTCAACGGGTTTGAAGCCGACGAGCTCGCCGCTATTTTCAGGATTCATGGCGAGGAACGCCATGCACGCCGCGCCGCACAGGCGATTGTGCGTGCGCGCCAGGATGAACCGATCACCCGCACGCTGCAGCTGGCCGGTATTTTGAGCAAAGCGGTAGGCGGCAAGCTGGGCCGTCGTATTCATCCCGCCACCCGCGCCTTTCAGGGTTTGCGCATTTACGTCAACAACGAACTCGGTGAGTTGATGCGGGGGCTGGAGGCCGCCGAACGCGTGCTCAAGCCTTTGGGGCGTCTGGTGGTGGTCGCTTTTCACTCTCTGGAAGACCGTATTGTGAAAACCTTCCTGCGTGAGCGAGCAGGGTTGACCGGCGGCCGATCGCGACATCAGCCCGAGACCCCGCCCGAGCGTGAGCCCAGTTTTTCTCTCATGTCCAGGAAAGCTCTGGTTGTGAGTGAGAGGGAGGCGGCGGAAAACCCGCGTTCCAGATCAGCCAGATTGCGCGTGGCCATTCGCACTGAACATAAGCCCTGGCCGTGCGGTGAAGGCACGGTCACAGGCGTGCCGTCCTATCGTCGTTTGGAGGAGATCGTTCAATGATTCGTTTTGTGATAATTGTAGGCGTTCTCGTTGCCGCCGTGTTGTTGGCGGCGCTGTATGTGGCCAAGTCCGGCACGGCTAGCGATCAGGAAAAACTGGCTCAGCTTCAGGCTGATCTGGCGCGCGAACGCGGGCGGATCAGTGCGTTGGATGTCGAGATCGCCCATCAGGAAGATCCTGAAAACCTGCGTCGATTGGCGCGTGTCTATCTGGGGTTTGAACCGGTACGCCCGGATCAGGAACTAGCTTTTTCCGAGCTGCCCCGTCTTAGCGCCGACGCGCCTGAATTGCTGTGGCCTGAGATTTGTCCGGTGAACGCGCAGGTGGCGTGTGTGACACTGGGGCGTGATTGATGAAACGGTTCCGCAAGCTTGCAGCGCGCGTTACGGTCCAGGGGGGGAGCTGCGCGCCCCCGTTTGCGCCGCCCGAAGCGGCGCCGAAGGTCAGCACGCATCAGGCGCGCATTCAGACCGGACAACAGCAGACCAATCGCCGCCGTGCCCGCCTGCACGCTATGGGCGGTATTTTGAGTTTGGTTTTTCTGATTATGACCGGGCGCGCTGTTGAAGTCGCTGTCTTCAATGCTGACGACGGCCCAATCATGGGATCCCAGACCGCGGTGGCGACAGCCCGTCGTGCGTCCATCCTCGATCGGGATGGGGAAATCCTTGCCACCACGCTTGATTTTTATTCCGTTTACGCCAATCCCAACCATGTCTGGGATCCGGTCAGCACAGCGGAGCAACTGGCAGGTGTATTGCCGCATTTGGATGTGCCTCGCCTGATAAAGCGCTTGTCCAACCGACGTCTACGCCATGTACCTATTGCAGACGGGCTCAGTCCGCGTACCCGGCAGGCCATTCATCTTCTGGGTTTGCCGGGAGTGGATTTTCAGAAAGAGCCCGGGCGTATCTATCCCAAGCGGCGCGCCGCCGCTCATGTGGTGGGATATGTGGATGGTCAAATGTCGGGCGTGGCGGGCGCCGAACGCGCTTTTGATGCGGAACTGTCAGAGGGCGACCGTCCGATCCGTTTATCTATTGATCTCACCGCGCAGCATCGTGTGGAAAGCATCTTGCGTACGCGCATGGCCAAACATCGCGCTGCGGGTGCTTCTGCGGTATTGATGCGAGTGGGCACCGGTGAAATCATCGCTGCGGTGTCCCTGCCGGATTTTGATCCTAACCGGTTTGATGCGGCTCGTGCGCCGGGATCGGATATTCATCCGCTATTCAATCAGACGGTTCAGGGGGTCTACGAGCTGGGTTCGGTATTCAAGCCGTTGTCGTTGGCGGCGGGGCTGGAAACCGGATTGGTCGCCATGGACGACATATTTGATGCTTCGACTCCGGTGCGGATAGGCGGCCACCAGATCTCTGATTACCGCGGCGAGGGCCGTCCGCTCACCGCGCGGGAGATGGTGCTGCATTCCTCTAACATCGCGTCAGCGCGTATGGCTGATCATATGGGGGGT
Source organism: Oceanicaulis sp. (assembly GCA_007571185.1). Taxonomy (GTDB): domain Bacteria; phylum Pseudomonadota; class Alphaproteobacteria; order Caulobacterales; family Maricaulaceae; genus Oceanicaulis. The sequence continues at coordinate 4,369 of RKRX01000189.1, read as the reverse complement.
GATGCGCTGCTTGGCTTCTATCGCGATCTACGCTTGTTCGAAGCGTCGCCGATCGAGCTGTTGGAGACCGCCGAACCCAATGCGCCGCGCCGCTGGGGGCGTATCCAGGTGATGACTGCTTCATACGGGCATGGCTTCCAAGTAAGCCCGCTGGCGCTTACTGCGGCCTATGCGACGCTGGCCAATGGCGGTGTTTACACCTTGCCGACACTGAGGCCGATTGCACCCGATGAAACGGTGGTGGGCGTGCCCGTCATGCAACCCAACGTAGCAGCGCAGGTTCTGGGCGTCATGCGCGAGAACGTGGTCCGGTCCCAGACCGGATCGGCTGATATTGAAGGGCTGGCCGTGGCGGGCAAGACCGGTACGGCAGAGCGTGTGATTGGCGGGCGGTACGCTGATGATAGCCGCTTCAACACGTTTGTCGCCGTGTTCCCCTTTGACGATCCGCAATATGTGCTGACGGTGACCATGGATCGGCCGCGGCCCACGGAAGATACCTATGGCTACGCCACGGCGGGTTGGACGGCTATGCCTGCGGCGGGTGCAATCATGCAGGCGCTGGCGGGCATTCTGCACATTGATCGTCATGACACTGATCCTCAAGCGCAGGTTTCGGTAGTGGCGAAGCTGTTCTCGCCGCGCCCACCGATCAGGGCGCCCGCCGAAGAGCCTGCCGAGCTATTTGATGTGGCTGATGAGAATCAGAGATGACCCGGGTGCTAGCCGATCTTCTGCCCGAAGGTCTTGATGCACCCTCCGGTGCTGCGGCGCTCGAGATTTCGGGCCTGGCGCTGGACAGCCGTCAAGTGATGCCGGGAGATTTGTTCGCTGCATTGCCAGGGGTGAAGATGGATGGCGTGCAGTTTATTCCCGCCGCCGTCGAGAAAGGCGCGGTTTGTGTTCTGGCGCGCAGAGGCGTTCAAGCGTCTGTGCCGGTTATTGAAGCGGATGCCCCGGCGGCGGCGCTAGCGGCGATTGCGGCCCGATTTGCCCCCGGTCAACCGGGAACAATCGCAGCGGTCACCGGGACAAATGGCAAAAGCTCCACTGTTGAGTTTCTGCGTCAGATATGGACCCGTGCCGGGCTGCAGGCTGCGGCATTGGGCACGCTGGGGGTGACCCGGCTTTCCGGGCGCACGGATGTGGGTTACACCACGCCTGACGCTATCGCTTTGCATGACAACCTGAACACGCTGGCGGGCGAGGGAGTGACTCATCTGGCCATGGAGGTCAGTTCCCATGGTTTGAAGCAGCGCCGCGCGGACGGAGTCCGGCTGGCTCTGGCGGGCTTCACGAATCTCACTCACGATCATTTCGATTACCATCCCGATTTCGAGAATTATTTCGCGTCCAAGATGCGATTGTTCTCCGTCCTCGCACCATCGGGGGCGCCAGCGGTGATCAATATGGATTCTGACTGGTCTGTACGTGTGGTGCAGGTCGCACGGGCTGCCGGATTGTCCCCTGTTGAAGTGGGCTGGCGCGGCCGTGACCTGACGATCCGAGAGATCACCCCGTATCCGGCCAGCCAGCGGGTGCGGTTCAGTTGGAAGGGGGAGCAACACAGTGTGGATCTGCCGTTAGTTGGTGAATTTCAGACTGCAAATGCGCTGGGCGCAGCGGTCATGGCCATCGCATCCGGCGTGGCGCCGCAGATTGCTTTTGATGCTATGAGGCAGCTCAGAGGTGTCGCCGGTCGTCTGCAGGCGGTAGGGAAAACAACCGAGGGCGCGCCGATTCTGCTCGATTACGCCCACACCCCCGATGGTTTGGACAAGTTGTTGCGCGCTGCACGTCCTCACACCCGGGGTCGCATCATTCTGGTGTTTGGCGCCGGTGGGGATCGTGATCCCGCCAAGCGTGGGCCCATGGGCAAGGTCGCTGCGAAACTGGCCGATATCGTGATTGTCACCGACGATAATCCACGATCGGAAGATGGGGCGAGCATACGCAAAGCCATTCTTGCAGCCTGTCCACAGGCGCAGGAAATCAAGGAGCGCGAAAGCGCCATTCGGGCAGGGATTGAACAGCTTCAGGCTCATGATGTGCTGTTGGTCGCCGGCAAGGGACATGAGACGGGTCAAATTGTAAATGATCAGGTGATTCCGTTTGATGAAGCTGAAATCGTCACTCGCATTCTTGCTGAGCGAGGTTGAGTGATGACCGAGCCGTTATGGACCGCCAAAAATGCGGTTGCCGCCGCAGACGGCCAGCTCACCGAAGGAGGTTGGACGGCTACGGGGGTGTCCATCGACACCCGGACGCTCAAGCCAGGGGATTTGTTCGTGGCGCTGACCCACCAGCGCGATGGGCATGACTTCGCCCGGGCTGCGCTTGATCAGGGTGCGGTTGCGGCACTGGTCTCCCGCGCCAGCGTCTGCACAGGTCCCCGGCTGGTGGTTGATGATGTACAGGACGGGTTGGAGCGTCTGGGAGTAGGGGCGCGCGACCGATCAGAAGCCGTCCGCGTGGGGATTACCGGGTCAGTGGGAAAGACCGGTGTGAAAGAAGCACTGGCGGCGGTGTTCCGCGCTGTGGGGCCTGCTCACTGGAGTGAAAAAAGCTATAATAATCAATGGGGTGTGCCGTTGACTTTGTCACGCATGCCCGTCAATACCCGTCACGCCGTATTCGAGATGGGTATGAACCACGCCGGTGAGATCGAGTATCTGGCGGACATGGTGCGGCCCCATATAGCAATGATCACCAGGATTGCGCCAGCGCATCTGGAAAATCTGGGCTCGATGGAGTCGATCGCCGACGCCAAGGCCGAGATATTCACCGGGCTCAAGCCTAACGGCGTGGCGGTCATTCCAGGTGATGACGAGTTTTCTCCTCGATTGATTAAAGCTGTGCAGCGTTCGGGCGCCGGGCTTGTGCTTGATTTCGGTCGCAACCCTTCAGCGGCGGTGCGTATCGTGTCCTATGATCAGGGATCGGACGGCGCCGTCGGGGTTATGGATGTGATGGGTAAGCAGCATGATTTTCAGCTGTGTCTGCCTGGCGTGCATCAGGCGGTGAATGCGGCAGGGGTTGTGGCGGCGGCGCTGGCCGCCGGTGTCGAGCCTGAATTGGCGCTGAACGTTCTGTCCAGCTTAAGGCCCATTCAGGGGCGGGGCGCAAGCTTTTACGCCAGCTTGCCGGGATCCCGTGTGATTGAGCTTGTGGATGAGAGCTATAATGCTAACCCCGCCTCCATGCAGGCGGCGTTCAGCGTGCTCGGAGTGCGCATGCCTCATGGGCGAGGCCGCAGGATCGCTGTGATCGGTGAAATGTTGGAGTTAGGATCCGACAGCGCGGCGATGCACGCCGACCTTGCCGGATCCTTGACCGACGCTGGCGTTGAGCAGGTGATAGGAGTGGGTGAGGGGGCCAGACACCTGATGAACGCGTTGCCGGCGGACCGGTGCGCGGCTTGGGCGCAAACCCCCGAAGCCGCCCTCGAGGCTCTTTACGACATTGCCTGGGATGGGGATGTGGTGTTGGTCAAGGGATCAAATGCATCCGGTGTTCACAAACTGGTTTCCGCGTTGCGCCATAAAGTCCCGCTTACATCAAATTAAGAGGTTTTATCCACTATGCTCTATCTGTTTCTGTCTCCATTGGCTGACCAGTTCAAAGTTTTGAACCTGCTCAATTATCTGACTTTTCGTACAGGCGCGGCGATGATGACAGCATTCGTCCTGGCGCTGGCTATTGGCCCCCCTTTCATCGCCTGGCTGCGTGCCAAGGGTAGCCAGCCGATACGCGAGGATGGTCCCGAAAGCCATATCGTAGCCAAGTTGGGTACTCCGACCATGGGGGGAGTCATCATCCTGGTCGGCATTCTCACGGGCACGCTGTTGTGGGGAGATATCTCCAATCCCTATCTGTGGGTGGTGATCTTTGTGACAGCCGGGTTTGGCGGTATCGGCTTCGTTGATGACTGGTGCAAGGTCACCAGGCATTCTACTAAAGGTCTATCGGGTAAAGCCAAGTTGCTGCCGCAATTTCTGATTGCAGGTGTGGCGGTGGTATGGATGGTCTGCCTGCTCAATAGCGCGCCGGATGCACCGGAGAATTTCGCGACCTCGCTGGCGGTGCCTTTCTTCAAGGATTTGATGGCGCCGCTGAGCTATGCCTTTTATTTGTTTGGCATAATGGTGATCGTAGGCGCCTCGAACGCGGTCAACCTCACTGATGGGCTCGACGGTCTCGCCATCGTTCCGGTGATGATTGCTGCGGGCAGCTTTGGCCTCATCGCCTATTTCGTGGGGTCTTCGGTTTATTCTGAATATCTGTTACTAAATTTCACTCCCGGCACAGGTGAACTGTGTGTGATCTGTGGGGCGATGATTGGCGCCGGCAGTGCCAGCGGCGAGGGACG
>RKRX01000123.1 GCA_007571185.1 Oceanicaulis sp. | reverse complement strand
CCCTGTATCTCTGACATGAGAGTTATGCGCCCCAAGCTTCACCAGCGATACTGAACATAACGGCCGCAACTCACCCAGGCAGGATTTTCGCCGTTCCCCAACAGATAACGGCGTACCGGCTTCCCCTGCAGAAGTTGGCGATCCATCGAACCATTTGCGCACATGAGTGTAGGCGCGCGTCACCCACATGCGCAAGCGCTCTGCCGAGCGGGTTTTGCAAGCGGTCTAACGGGCTGGTTTTTTTGTCACAGACGCTTTGGACGCCGCCCTGGCGCGGGTCGGCTTTCTGGTCCTTTTCTTCTCCAGAGCCTCCAGGCGGTCCTCCAGCGCCTTGATGCGAGAGGTTTGCGTGTCGTTCTCTGCGCGCAGCGCTTCGAATTCGTCACGACTGACCAGATCCAGCTCAGAGGCCATGCGCTCTGCCTGTGCGCGGAAAACTGAACGTGCTTCCTCACCTGCGGCCTGCGCAGCGCTGAACGCATCGGTCATAAGAGCCGCCAGATCGGAGAAAATAGGGTTGCGTGATTGCATGACATCACCGTTTATTCTGCTAGGAAAGCCCATATAGATGCGTTCATGGGCTCAAGGCAATGCGACAATGCGCCGCCTGGCGGTTTATGCGTGATTTTTGAAATCAAAACCTGGAGTTCCGTTCGTGACCTATTGCCCTCCTAGCTTTGATCTGATCGACCCGGTTTTATTGTCCATTCCAGAAATTTTCGGTATCGGTCCGTTTCCCATCCGCTGGTATGCACTGGCCTATATCGCAGGGTTGTTCGGCGGCCTGTTCTGGATGATGCGGCTGGTCAGCCGTGGCGCGTTGTGGGGAACAACGGTGAAAACCCAGGTTGCGCCTTACTCACGGGCCTTTGTGGATGACCTGGTGTTGTGGGTCATGCTGGGCGTGATCGGCGGCGGCCGGCTGGGCCATGTGCTGTTTTACAACACCTCCATGATTTGGGAAGATCCGGTGCGGGTGTTCACCGGCATCACCCAGGGCGGGATGAGTTTTCACGGCGGCTTGATCGGGGTGACCCTGGCCATGGTGTTCGCCGCCCGCGCCCATGGTGCGCCGATACTGCGGGTGGCCGATGCGGTCGCCGCAGCGACGCCGATCGGGCTGTTCCTCGGGCGCCTGGCCAATTTCATCAATGGCGAGCTGTGGGGCCGGCCCGCGCCGGAGCTGCCCTGGGCGATGCAGTTCACCGGCGATCCTGATTGTCTATTGCGTCATCCCAGCCAACTTTATGAAGCTTTTCTTGAGGGATGGGTGCTGTTTACAATTCTCACCGTGCTGATCTACCGCTTCAGGGCGCTCAGCCGTCCTGGCTATGTCACGGGTGTCTTCCTGGCAGGCTATGGTCTGTTCCGGGCTTTGGTGGAACTGGTGCGTGAGCCGGACCGGCAAATGCCTGAGGCTCTGCAAGGCTATGTGACCATGGGCATGCTGTTGTGCATTCCCATGATTGCGACGGGCGCATATCTGATCTGGCGCGCCTGCAATCGACCTGATGCAGGTCAAGCGTGAGTTGCGGGAAGCGGGAATGAGTCAGGACGAGTTCCGCCCGGCGCCGATGCTGGCCGACCTGTTGCGCGACCGAATTCGCACCGAGGGATCAATTCCTGTTTCCGCTTTCATGGCTGAAGCGCTGTTTCATCCTATAGCCGGTTTCTACGCCACGAGGGATCCGCTCAGCGCGGGTGGAGATTTCATCACTGCGCCTGAAATCAGCCAGATGTTTGGTGAATTGATCGGATTGTGGGCGGCCGAGTGCTGGATGCAGATGGGTGCGCCGGCGCGTTTTGAGTTGATTGAACTCGGTCCGGGCACGGGGCGGATGATGAGCGATATTCTGCGCGCCGGTCACGCGGCCCCAGGTTTTCTGCAGGCGGTGCGTGTGACCTTGGTGGAGGTCAGCCCGGCGCTGAAAATGGTGCAGGGCCAAACTCTGGCTCAGGCCAAGGCAGACATCAACTGGGTCCGGGATCTAGCCGCGGCGCCGCCAGGACCGGCGGTGATCATAGGCAATGAGTTTCTCGACTGTTTGCCGATTCGCCAAGCGGTCAAGGCCGGGGGGCTCTGGCGTGAACGCGTGGTCACCCTGCATCCAGAAGATAAGACCCGGTTTATATACGCATTGGGACCGGCGCTGGCCGAGATGGATCAGGCGATGATCGCGCCTGCGCTGATCAATAGCCCTGATGGCGCTCTGGTTGAACTGCGTCCGAGTGACGCCCAGCTCATCAATCAGCTGGCGGAGCGATTCAAGATTGATCCCGGCTATGCGCTTTTCATTGATTACGGCTCCGATACGCCGGCATCAGGCGATACCTTGCAAGCTTTGCGTAATCATCGAAAAGTGGGCCCGCTGGCGGCGCCGGGCACGGCGGATCTAACCGCATGGGTGGATTTTGACCGATTGGCGAAGCTGGGTCGGGCGGCGGGACTTGCAGTTTTCGGTCCGCTCGCCCAAGGCGGGTTTCTGATCGATATGGGAATTGAACAACGGGCCGCCATGCTGGCCCGGAATCTGGATAGCGCCGCACAGGCGAGGCTTGCCCGCCAGCTGCGTCGACTGACAGCGCCTGAAGATATGGGCGATTTATTCAAGCTGATCGCGTTTGCCGCCCGCACCCTGCCGGCTGTGCCGGGGATGGCTCCGTTGGCGGCCTGACAGGGGTGATGGCGTCGCGCCCATGACTTTCCTGCCGCCCTTTTCCTTGCTATGAGCGCGCCGCTGGCTGCGAACAAGCAAGGGGTTCCTTATGAAGCTGATGTGCGGCAACGCCAACAAACCGCTGGCGCGATTGATTGCAGATTATCTGGATGCCCCGCTATCCGATGTGGAGATCGAGCGCTTTGCCGATGGCGAGTTGTTCGTACGCATTGATGAGAACATGCGCGGTGAGGATGTCTACATTATTCAACCCACCTCCAGCCCGGCCAATGATCATCTGATGGAGCTGCTGATCTGTATGGATGCGCTTGCACGCGCCAGCGCCAGACGGATCACAGCTGTCATCCCCTATTTCGGTTATGCCCGCCAGGATCGCAAAACCGGCGGACGCACCCCGATCACCGCCAGGTTGGTGGCCAATCTTCTGGCTGAGGCCGGTGCGAACCGGGTGCTGACCATTGATCTGCATGCTGGTCAGATCCAAGGTTTTTTCGACATCCCCGCCGACAATCTGTTTGCGAGCCCGGTCATTGATCAGGACATTCGCCGTCACTATGACGTGGGAGATGTGCTGATCGTCTCTCCCGATGTCGGCGGCGTGGTACGCGCGCGCTCGTTGGCGGACCGCCTAGGCGCAGACATTGCTATTGTGGATAAGCGCCGCCCCAGGGCGGGCGCGTCCGAGGTGATGAATATTATTGGCGAGGTGGAAGGGTGCAGCTGCATCATCTTTGACGACATTATCGATTCGGGCGGCACGCTCTGCAACGCCGCCGCCGCCCTAAAAGAGCAGGGCGCCAAGAACGTGTCCGCATACATCACCCATGGCGTCCTGTCGGGTGAAGCTGTGGAACGGGTTTCCAACTCGATGCTCAGGGAGCTGGTGGTCACCGATTCCATTGATGTGACCGACCGCGCCGGCGCGGCGCCGAACATTCGCGTTTTGTCAGTAGCGCCGCTTTTGGGTGAAGCCATCCGCCGTATCGCCAATGACGAGTCCGTGTCCAAACTGTTTGATTAGGATCGGGCGTTCACAGCTGTGTCTCATGCCGGGTGCGGATGATTTCAGCAATTCAGCGTATCGCTTGCACTTGCCACACGGATTGGTTATACGCTGCGGTTCAGGGCTGAATCGGGCGCGCCGCCCGAGACGGCCGATGTTAGCGTTGGTTTTCGTGTGGGACAGAACCTATGAGCGATATTGTTCTCTCCGTCGAAGTGCGTGAACGCACAGGTACGAGTGGGGCGCGTGAAGCCCGTCGCCGCGGCTTTGTGCCAGGTATTCTGTATGGCGGAGACAAAGATCCTGTATCCATCTCTATGAAAAACAATGAAGTGCTCAAGGCGATCAATTCAGGTCAGTTCCTGGCTTCGATGATCACTATTGACCATAGGGGTGAAAAACAGACCGTGCTGACCCGTGACGTGCAATTCCACCCGGTGCGTGATGAGCCTATGCACATTGATTTTCAGCGTGTGGAGGAAGACACGGTCATCACCGTCGAGGTGGGTGTGCGCTTCATCAACCATGAGAAATCTCCCGGCCTCAAGCGCGGCGGCGTCCTCAATATTGTGCGTCACGCTGTAGAGGTGAACACGCCGGCGGGTCAGATCCCTGATGAGATCATTGTTGACCTGGAAGGGTATGAGATCGGTGAGTCCGTGCACATTTCCGCTGTAACCCTGCCCGAAGGTGTTGCTCCGGCCATCACTGACCGCGACTTCACCATCGCTGCTGTGCAAGGCTCGCGCACATCCCGCGAGGTCGAGACCGAGGATAGCGACGAAGAGGTTGAAGGCGAAACTAAAGAGGGCTGAGCCTTTTGTCACAGCTTCCCGAGGGCGCAGCGGATTTTTGTGCTTTTTTGTTCTGTGATATTCTGACCCATGTTCAGCGTTCGGTCCGGTGGAAAATCCCATGCAGTTGATCGTGGGCCTGGGTAATCCGGGCGATGAATACGCCAAGAACCGGCACAATGTGGGTTTCGCGGTGCTGGACGCCATCGCCGGTGACTGGTCTCTAGGATCCTGGAAGAAACGATTTCAGGGACAAAGCGCGGAAGGTGTGGTGCAGACCGATCGGGGATCTGAAAAGGTGCTGCTGCTCAAACCCTGGACCTACTACAACGAGACGGGCCGATCAGTCTCCGAAGCGACACACTTTTACGGGATCGACTCCAGAGCGATCACCGTGTTCCATGATGAACTGGACTTGGCGCCGGGCAAATTCCGCTTGAAAACCGGGGGCGGACATGCCGGCAATAGAGGTCTGCGCTCCATGAAGGCGCATATTGCTGGCGATTTTCGCCGCGGACGAATCGGTATAGGTCATCCCGGTGATAGATCCCGGGTGACCGGTTGGGTGTTGGGTGATTTTTCCAAATCCGAGCGAGTCTGGCTGGAACCGCTCCTGGAGGCCGTGTCGCGATCCTTTCCATTATTATTGCAAGGGCGTGAAGATGCGTTCCAGACCAAGGTGACCCGTTTGGCGCCGGCGCTGGACAACGCCCAAATGCGCAGACCAACGGGCTGAATGCGGGAATATCGGGGTCTTTTGATGGTTCTCTCCCACCCGGAGTTTTGGGGGAATTATATCGCAAACAGCCGTGCGCGCGCCGGTTTGCGGTGCGTGTACGAGGTGAAACGAGTCACACTTGCCGTCCGGGTTTGACTGCGACGTTTATCCAAACTTTACCTTTGTCATGGCGCACTCGCGGATGTGCGTGTGTCGCTCTACAGTACGCGACTCAAAAGGTGACCGAGCCGCTAGGCTGCAGAGACCCAAAGGCGGATTGAATGACAGGCAAGGATAAGAACAACCGCGTTTCTCACGCGAAAGACGCCACAAAGCGGGCGATCTCTAATCACCATGACCGGTTTGTCCGCGCGCTGTTGTCGGACCCTGAGCAGGCCTCGGCGCTGTTGCACGATCAC
>RKRX01000103.1 GCA_007571185.1 Oceanicaulis sp. | reverse complement strand
GCCAGACTTCACCATTACCATTGTTGCGGGAGCTGATAGCGGTTCGGGAACCTTCACCCTGACCCTAACCAACGATACCGAGTTCGAGGGTGCGGAGACACTGAGCGTTTCGGGCGTGCTCAGTGGCGGGTCGGTAACAGGCGCCGAGATCATGATCGTTGATGATGATGCGGCCGAATTCACTTTATCCGTCACCGCACTGACGATGACTGAAGGTTTAACCGGGGAATTCGCTGTGGCGCTAGCGTTGGCCCCGGCGGCGAATGTGACGGTGACGTTGGCTAGCGATGACGACACAGTGGCTCGTCTGCATACAGGTGGTGGTACGCCTGCGGAGAGCATCACGCTGATCTTTACGACGGCGAACTGGAGCACGATGCAAACGGTGACGGTGACCGGGGTGAATGATGATATCGATAACGCGGGTGATAGCCGGAGCGCTGCCATTGTACTGAGTGCGAGTGGCGGCGGGTATGACAGTGCGAGGGACACGGTGTCAGTTGAGGTGACCGATGACGATACCGTCGGACTGACACTGTCGAACCCGGCGCTGACGGTTGCTGAGGCGGGCGGAACGGAGGCGTTCACCCTGATGCTGGCGAGCGAGCCGACATCTGATGTGGCGGTAAGGTTGACGAGCGGTGACGGGACGGTGGCCCGGCTGCACACGGGCGGCACTGCACCGGCGGAGTCTATCACGCTGACGTTCACTGCCGCGGATTGGAACACGGCGCAGACGGTGATGGTGACCGGTCAGGACGATGACATCGACAACTCCGGTGATAGTCGCGCTACATCCATTGCGTTGACCGCGAGCGGTGGCGGATATGACAGCGTGACCGGTACGGCCTCGGTTGAAGTCATTGACGACGATACCATTGGGTTCGTTCTGTCTGGTGTGGCTCTGACGGTTGCCGAGGCGGGCGGAACGGAGACGTTCACCCTGGCGCTGGCGAGCGAACCGACGTCTAATGTGATGGTAAGGCTGACGGGCGGTGATGGGACGGTGGCCCGGCTGCACACGGGCGGCGCTGCGCCGGCGGAGTCTATCACGCTGACGTTCACCGCAGTGGATTGGAACGCGGCGCAGACGGTGACGGTGACTGGTCAGGACGATGACATCGACAACTCGGGCGACAGTCGCGCCACCACCATTGTGCTAGGCGCCAGCGGTGGCGGGTATGACAACGTGACGGGCATGGTGTCGATCGAAGTGACCGATGACGACGCTGTCGGATTGACGCTGTCGAACACGGCTCTGACGGTTGCTGAGGCGGGCGGAACGGAGGTGTTCACCCTGATGCTGGCGAGCGAGCCGACATCTGATGTGGTGGTAAGGCTGACGAGCGATGATGGGACAGTGGCCCGGCTGCACACGGGCGGCGATGCACCGGCGGAGTCTATCACGCTGACGTTCACCGCAGCGGATTGGAACGCGGCGCAGACGGTGACGGTGACCGGTCAAGACGATGACATTGACAACCCGGATGACCGCCGTGGCACGTCGGTTGCGTTGGCCGCGAGCGGTGGCGGGTATGATAGTGCGACGGGCACGGTTTCGGTTGAGGTTATTGATGATGATGACGGAACGCCGATGGTGTTGGGCGGGTTGCCGGATCTGCGCCTGACGGTGGGCGGACCCTCGGTCACAGTGGACGCCAACCATGTATTTTTCGGCAGACGCCTGAACTGGGAGGTGTCGGGCTTTGATCCCGGAGTGGTGCAGGTGTTGTTGCTGAGCGCGGGGCTGCTTGAGGTTTCACCGGTGCTGGAGGGTGAAGCCCGGGTGACAGTCCGGGTGTTGAATGAGGCGGGTTCGGCCTCTGTGTCGTTTGCGGTCGTGGTGGAAACCTCCCAAGCCGAGCGACAGGCACTGGAATCACGGCTGGGGTCGCAATCTCTGTCCATGCTGCACAGCGCCTCGGATGTGATTGGAGAGCGATTGCAGTCTCCGACGCCGGGAAGTGCTGATGATCCATTGGAAGGTCTGGCGCAGATTCTGACCTCGTCGGTTCGGCAGAACGGTTCGGGGACAGTGGACATGGAGCAGGTTGGGAACCGGCTGTGGAGCGGCGCGTTCGCTCTGGAGTTGGGTGGTCGCGCCGATGATGTGGATGGTTCTATAGCAAGCCTTGTGCAAGGCCCGTCCCGCCCGTGGATACTATGGGGTGCGGCGGATCAGCAGAGCTCGTCCGATGACCTTGGATCTGGCGACTGGCGTTCGCTGTATCTGGGGCTAGAGCGGCAGTGGAGCGCGGCTTGGCGTATGGGTCTGGCTTTGTCGCACGGCGGCGGCAACTCAGATTGGGAGTCGGAAGGGCTGTCGGGCGAACTGGAGTCCACGGTGTCGATGGTGTACCCGTACGCCCGTGGTTCACTGGGATCGGCAACACAGGTGTGGGGCCTGGCTGGCGTCGGTGTTGGAGAATGGAACCATCATCGCTTCCATGCGGATGGCGTGATTGATACGGGTGATCTGTCCGCCAGACTGGGCCTTCTGGGTCTACGCGGCAAACTGTCGGATCGGGGTCCGATCAGCTTGTCCTGGGTGGGTGATGCGGGTGTGAGCCGTCTTGAAGCGGCGTCCGATGGCGGGCCCAGTCTCTCGGGCCTGGGCGCGACCGCGAGCCGTTTGCGGCTTGGTGTGGAGACCTCGTTTGGCGATGAAGACGTCTGGAACGGGCGGATGCGGCTTAGCGGTCGGCGTGACGGCGGCGTGGACTTGAGTGGCTGGGGTGCGGAATGGCAAGGCGCGCTGTCATGGTCTTCGGGGCGTCTTGATGCGCGTCTGCAAGGCCGTGCGCTGTTATCACACACAGTTTCAGGATATACCGATGCCGGTGTGGGCGTGAGCTTGGGGCTGCGTCCGCGCCGGAACGGCGCAGGACTGTCGTTCTCGTTGGCGCCGACGTGGACAAGCATGGGAGAGACCGGAGGCGGCCTGGGGGGGAGCGATCTGCAACTGTGGGGTAACGAACGGATGACGGGTCTGGGCTCCAGTGCTGAACGTCGGCTGGCGCCTCGGATGATCTGGGAAGCAGAGCTGGGGTATGGGTTCGCGTTGGGGCCGAACGGTCAGACGTTACATTCTTATGTAGCGAGCCGGTCCGATGAGTGGAGAGTCGGGTGGGAGGTTGTCGGGTTCAACTGGTGAGCGACCTGGATGAATCGATGCTGCGGGCCTGCCCGGTGGCGGTGAAATTGCTGCAGACGGCTCTGGGTGTGTGCGCTTATCCTCCGGCGGTGACTATGGGAGTTAGTGGCGCTTTCATGTCCCGCCGCGCACGGTGTTGATGTGATCCAGATACCAGTTGAAAGCATCCTCAAGACCCGTTTCCAGGTTGATTGAAGGACTCCAGCCCAGCGCGCGGATTTTCTCGGTATTCATCAGCTTTCGTGGAACGCCATCGGGTTTGCTGAGATCATGGACCAGTTCGCCATCATAGCCGACCACATTCATGATCTTGTGGGCGAGCGTCTTGATCGGAATATCCTCACCTGAGCCCACATTCACGTGCTCATGACCGGAATATGTTTTCATCAAATGCACCAGAGCGTCGGCGCAATCATCGGCATGCAAGAACTCTCGGCGCGGCTTGCCTGTGCCCCAGATTTCCATGCTTGGCGTACTGGCCTGCCTGGCTTCATGAGCCTTGCGGATCAAGGCTGGGATTACGTGTGAGCTCTTGAGATCATAATTGTCGCCGGGACCATACAGATTGGTGGGCATGGCCGCGATGAAGTCCGCGCCATGCTGCTTGCGATAGGCCTGGCAGAGTTTCACCCCGGCAATTTTGGCGATGGCATACCACTCATTGGTGGGTTCCAGCGCGCCGGTCAGCAGGGCGCCCTCGCAGATTGGCTGGTCGGCGAACTTGGGATAAATGCACGATGATCCCAGGAACAACAATTTCTCTACACCGACTTGAAAGGCCGCGTGGATGACATTGGAAGCAATCATCAGGTTCTGGTATAGGAAGTCGGCCGGATAGGCGTCATTGGCGAGAATGCCGCCAACCTTGGCGGCGGACACAAAGATCGCTTCAGGGCGGGCTTGTTCCAGCCAGCGCCGGGTGGCGGTCTGATCGGTAAGGTCCGCCTCCTGCCGGGTGACCGTCAGTATTTCGGCGGGATTCTCTTGCTCAAGGCGACGTGCGAGAGCCGCACCCACCATGCCGCGATGGCCAGCGACCCAGACCCGCTTTTTCCCCAATTCATAACTCATGCAGGTTACTCCATGCTCACGGGCAGTTCCAGGTCATGCTCCCTGAGCAAGGCGGTCCGACACGCCGCTTTGTAGTCCTCCGCCACCATTTCCGCACACATCTGCCGGGCGGTGATCTGTGGAGTCCATCCCAGCTTGACTTTCGCCTTGGATGGATCACCCAAAAGGGTTTCCACTTCGGCGGGACGGAAATAGCGCGGAGCGACCCGCATGATGACATCACCCGGTTTGAGGGCAGGGGCCATATCTCCCTTTATGTCCGCCACGGTGGCGATTTCCTCAACGCCTGAGCCGGAAAATTCAAGGGCCAGACCCAGTTGCTCGGCGGTCCAGATGATGAAATCGCGCACTGAGTGCTGAACGCCGGTGGCGATGACGAAATCCTCAGCTTCCTCTTGTTGCAGCATCATCCACTGCATGCGGACATAGTCTCTAGCGTGTCCCCAATCGCGCCGTGCATCGATATTGCCCATATACAGGCAGGACTCTAGGCCCTGAGCGATATTGCACAGCCCGCGTGTGATCTTGCGGGTCACAAAGGTTTCTCCGCGCCGCGGCGATTCGTGGTTAAACAGTATCCCATTACAAGCATACATATTGTACGCTTCGCGATAGTTCACCGTGATCCAGTAGGCATACATTTTCGCCACCGCGTAGGGTGAGCGAGGATGGAAAGGCGTGGTTTCACGCTGGGGCGTTTCCTGCACCAGGCCGTACAGTTCCGAGGTGGAAGCCTGATAGAAGCGCGTGGTTTTCTCCATGCCCAGAAACCGGATCGCCTCCAGCAGGCGCAGCGTGCCGATCGCGTCCACATCGGCAGTGTACTCTGGAGTTTCAAAGCTGACTGCCACATGAGATTGGGCGCCCAGATTATAGACTTCATCGGGGGCGATATCCCCGATCAAGCGCGTCAGGTTGGACGTGTCGGACAAATCTCCGTAATGGAGCTTAAAGCGGGCGTGGTCGGTGTGTGGATTCTGATAGATATGGTCCACACGATCCGTGTTGAACAACGATGCCCGCCGCTTGACGCCATGAACTTCATAACCTTTGTCCAGCAAGAACTCTGCTAGGTATGAGCCGTCTTGCCCGGTGATGCCGGTGATAAACGCTTTCAGGGTCATGAGATGGACGCCAGTTCAGTCAAATCCAATTGTGGAGCACGGCAGGGTGTATGATGAGGGCGGTTGTTTGAGAGGTTCAAGAAAAGTCTTGCCCCCTGCAAGGACGTTCACCGCTCCATATCGCATGTTAGCGACAGTGCAAAGTCGTAGCAGGTTGACCCCGTCACCAATGCAACATAGGGTTCTATCAGGCAGCTCAAGCAACGTTGCTCAGACGAGTTTTAGCGTTGGTCGGGGCATCCCTCACAAAAAGGATAAGAGCAGTGATTTACTATGTATTAAGT
>RKRX01000040.1 GCA_007571185.1 Oceanicaulis sp. | reverse complement strand
CACCATCAAAATCTTCAGCCGTTGCAAACAGGGCGCGGGCGTAACGCGGACCAATGGCGCGCACCACAAAGGGAGAAATAGTGGCCGGGGTCAGGCCCAGACGTACTTCAGAAAAGCAGATTCTGGCGTCCTTGACAACCACCGCCACATCACAGGCCGCCATCAAACCGGCGCCGCCGCCCATGGCCGCGCCCTGCACCAGGGCAATCGTGGTCTGCGGCAGGTCATAAAGCCGCTTGAGCATGTGCGCGAGTTCCAGAGCATCTTCCTGATTGTCCTGATAAGTCCAGTTCCGGGCGGCTTTCATCCATTCCAGATCTGCGCCGGCGGAAAAGCTCTTGCCCGATCCACGCAGGAAAACCACACGCACCTCATCGGTATTGGCGCGCATGGTTTCAAAAATATCCGACAGGCGGGCGATCACATCGGCGTTGAAGGCATTGCGTCTGTCAGGACGGTTCAGGGTGATAATGGCTACACCGGCAGGTGTGACATCCAGCAGGACCTGGTTTTCAGAACCCATTGCGACACCCTTTCAAAACAGACCGATCCCTGATTACGACGCCCTGCCGCCGCGACCAAGACACGCAGGCCGTTCTTTCATGCAGCGGCGCGACCGCCTGGCCTACATCCGGAAAACACCGAATCGGGTGTCCTCAATGGGCGCATTGAGCGTGGCCGACAGGGCCAAGCTTACCACGCGGCGTGTCTCCTCAGGCGCGATGACGCCGTCATCCCATATCCGGGCGGTGGAATAATAGGGTGAACCCTCTCGCTCATATTTATCCCGGATCGGCGCCTTGAAGGCGTCTTCGTCCTCAACCGTCCACTCTTCCCCCCGGGCCTGCATGCCATCGCGTTTGACAGTGGCGAGCACGCTGGCGGCCTGTTCCCCGCCCATGACCGAAATCCGGGCGTTGGGCCACATGAACAGAAAACGCGGACTGAAGGCGCGACCACACATGCCATAGTTTCCAGCCCCGTAAGAGCCGCCGATCACCACGGTGATTTTCGGAACCTTTGCGGTGGAGACCGCCGTGACCAGCTTGGCGCCATCCTTGGCGATGCCGCCCGATTCGTATTTGGAGCCCACCATGAAGCCCGTGATATTTTGCAGAAATAAAAGCGGGATTTTGCGCTGACAGCACAGCTCAATAAAATGCGCTCCCTTGAGGGCGCTTTCAGAGAACAGCACGCCATTATTGGCGATAATGCCCACCGGCATGCCGTGCAGACAGGCAAAGCCCGTCACCAAGGTTTCACCATAGAGTTTCTTGAACTCGTCAAACTCGGAACCATCGACCAGGCGGATAATCACCTCGCGCACATCAAAGGGCTGACGCGTGTCAACGGGAATGACTCCACCCAGCTCGGACGGGCTTAACAGAGGCGCGCGCGGTTGTTTCACAACGACCTGTCCGGGTTTGACGCTGTTCAGCCCCGCCACGATACGGCGCGCGATCTGGAGGGCATGATCGTCATCGGCGGCGTAATGGTCCACCACGCCGGATCGGCGCGCATGGACGTCCGCCCCGCCCAGGTCTTCAGCCGAGATCACTTCACCGGTGGCCGCTTTCACCAGCGGCGGACCACCGAGAAAGATCGTGCCCTGTCTGCGCACGATGACGGTTTCATCGGACATGGCCGGCACATAGGCGCCGCCTGCGGTGCAACTGCCCATCACCACAGCAATCTGTGCGACGCCTGCAGAGGACAGATTGGCCTGGTTGAAGAAAATGCGACCAAAATGCTCACGATCAGGAAACACTTCGGCCTGATGCGGCAGATTCGCCCCGCCTGAATCCACCAGATAGAGACAGGGCAGACGGTTCTCGCGAGCAATTTCCTGAGCTCGCAAATGCTTTTTCACCGTCATGGGGTAGTAAGTGCCGCCCTTTACCGTGGCGTCATTGCAAACAATCACGCACTCGCGGCCTGACACCCGGCCAATGCCGGTGATCATGCCCGCGCCATGCACATCGCCTTCATACATGTCATAGGCAGCCAAAGCGCTGAATTCCAGGAAAGGAGAACCGGGATCCAGCAGGCGCTGCACCCGGTCCCGGGACAGGAGCTTGCCACGCTTGAGATGTTTTTCCCGCGCCCGTTCACTGCCTCCCAGCGCCGCCCGGGCGGTTTTTTGCCGCAGCCCGGCGACCAACCGGTCCATGGCGCAGAGGTTGGCCTTATAGCTGTCGGTGTTCACATCAAGCCGGGTGTCAATCTGGGTCATGGGCGGGAGGTTTCCCTCTGGCGGATCAAGACTGACCGCGTGCTTAACCCATCGATCCCCTCACGCACAACGGTCTGCCTCCCGATTGCAGACTGAAACGCATCCCCCATGCCACAGCGCGCTTTTCTGAGAGGGCCAGTTCCAGTCTAACCGGTTGCGTTAAACAGTTCACGGCCAATCAGCATCCGGCGTATCTCGCTGGTGCCCGCGCCAATCTCATAAAGCTTGGCGTCGCGCAGCAGGCGACCGGTGGGATATTCATTGATATAGCCGTTACCGCCCAGAATCTGGATGGCGTCCAGCGCCACCCGGGTGGCCGCTTCGCCAGCGAACAGGATAGCGCCCGCTGCGTCCTGGCGCGTGGTTTTGCCCGCATCACAGGCTTGCGCCACGGCATACACATAGGCGCGAGAGGCGTTCATGCGGGTATACATGTCTGCGATCTTGCCCTGGATCAGTTGAAACTCCCCGATGGGTTGCCCGAATTGCCTGCGCTCATGCACATACGGCATAACCACATCCATGGCCGCCTGCATGATGCCCACCGGCCCGGCCGCCAGAACAGAGCGCTCATAATCCAGCCCGCTCATCAGCACGCGAATACCGCCGCCCTCCTTGCCGAGAATGTTCTCTTCCGGCACCTCGCAGTCTTCAAAAACCAGCTCACCGGTTTCAGATCCACGCATGCCGAGCTTGTCGAGTTTCTGGGCGACGGAGAAACCCTTCATACCTTTCTCCACCAGGAAAGCAGTGATCCCCCCCGAGCCGGCATCGGGATCGGTCTTGGCGTAAATCACCAATGTGTCTGCGCTTGGACCGTTGGTGATCCACATTTTGGAGCCGTTCAGAACAAAGTGATCGCCTTTTCTGTCCGCACGCAGGCGCATGGACACCACATCCGAGCCCGCACCGGGTTCAGACATGGCCAGCGCCCCCACATGCTCGCCAGAAATCAGCCCGGGCAGGTATTTCTGCTTTTGGGCTTCAGATCCGTTCAAACGAATCTGGTTCACACACAGATTAGAGTGCGCCCCATAGCTCAAGCCCACCGATGCGCTGGCGCGGGAGATTTCCTCCATGGCGATGCAGTGTTCCACATAACCCAGGCCCGGGCCGCCATACGCCTCCTCAACGGTCAGGCCCAGAAGGCCCAACTCACCCATTTTTCGCCAGAGATCAGCCGGAAACTCGTCCCTCGCATCGATTTGAGCGGCGCGCGGGGCAATGTGGTCAGACGCGAACGACTGCACAGTATCGCGCAGCATGTCCGCGGTTTCGCCCAAGGGGAACTCAAGCGAGGGATACTGGTTCGAGATCATGGGCTATGAGATACCATGTACGCCTGGATCGTCAAGCACGAGTCTCGGACTCAATGCCAAATTTCAGGCAATGTCTCATGCAGAGCGAAACCGTTTCTCAATCCCGCGGCGAGAAAATATCAACGGCGTCAATGGCGGTGAACGGAGCGAAAAATCCCGCCCCGGCGCCGCCGCCGATCAACCAGACGCCGCCCTCCAGGTTTGCAACGCCTGCCTCTGTGCGCGCCGCAGGCATGTCAGCGTATATTTCCCATTGTTCCGCCCCCTCAGAAAAGGACAAATGGCTGGCCAGCGTGCGGCGCATATCCGCACTCCGCCCCCCGAAGATATGCACTTGTTCGCCCAGAACCGCCGCCGAGTGACCCGCACGCGGTTCGGGCAAATCCAGACCGCGCCGCCAGGTTTGGGACGTGGTGTGGTAAATATCGACCCGATTGCTAGCCTTGCCCTCACGCGCCCCGCCGATGAGCCAGATTTCGTCTCCCAGCACCACAGCCGCAGCGCCGCGTCGGTTGATTTCCAGCGGCGCATCCACCACGCCCCACTCTTGGCTGGCCAGGTTAAACACAAACAATCCCGGCGTCCCGTCTTCCCCGCCCAGGGCGTAGATATTGTCGCCATGAGTAACAAGCGACAGGCCCGCTCTGGGGCCTGGCAATGCGGTTTCACCCCGCCACACATCCATCTCTGGATCATAAGACCAGACCTGATCGACCGGGGCGGCGCCGTCTTCGGTATCGGCCGCGTAACCGCCTGCAACATAGATCCGACCTTGCGCCGCCGTCATGCCGAACCGCTCCAAACCCACAGGCATGGGCTTGAGTGGACGCCAATCGCCCCGTTCGGGTTCGAAGACTTCAAAATCATCCCGCGGATCCACAAGACCTGCACCGCCGGCAGCATAAATCCGACCCTCAAACGCCGCCACGGATAGCCCTGCTCTCGCAAGACCTAACCGCGGTCCAATGCTCCACGGTCCTGACAGACGCAATCGGCCATCGGTCGGCCCCGATATCTCCCATCCGTTCGAGGGACCATGCTGCGCCATCACCGGCGCAGGCATCATCAAACACACAACCAAGGCCGTCGCCGAAATCTTCATGCTTGCATCCCCACGTTTGCATACCATCACTGTCAGCTTCAGGATAAAATCACAGCAAAACAAGAGCGCCGAGACCCAAAAACGCCAAAAATCCCACGATATCGGTCACCGTCGTCACAAAAACCGAAGAGGCCACCGCCGGGTCTGCGCCAAAGCGTTTAAGTCCAAGCGGAACCAGCACGCCCGCCAAACCGGCCACCGCCAGATTGATCACCATGGCGATGGCGATTACCCAGGCCAGATCAAATTTCCCAAACCACAGAGCCGCCACCAGACCCATCACCACGGCAAAAATCAATCCGTTGACCACCCCGACCGCCGATTCGCGCCAGACGAAACGCAGGGAATTCGCCCCGGTCAGATCTCGTGTGGCCAGCGCCCGCACCGCCACGGCCAATGACTGTGTTCCGGCATTGCCTCCCATGGACGCTACGATGGGCATCAGCACCGCCAGCGCCACCCATTGCGCAATGGCCTGGTCAAACAAGGCGATAACCATGGAGGCCAGAACCGCCGTGGCGAGATTCACCAGAAGCCAGGGCGCTCGAACCTTCACCGATTCCAGCACAGTATAGGCCGGACCCGCCTCGCCCACCACGGCCGGTGCCAAGAAGAATTGGCTCGGGTTCAATCCCGCCAAGTCTCAAGTGGGGCGCCAGGACTGTCCTAACGAACTCTTCTTCCGTCTGACCTTCCACAGAAACAGCCAGACGGATCATGGACGCCCTCCAATGAGATTCTTTAGCCAAAGATCACCGGGGGCGTATCCCTCATCAAGCCACGTGCGATATTCATCAGTGTTCAATTGGCGCAGCGTTGTCGCCCCGTCCACCAGATCCAACACGACAATCTGTTCAAGTTCGACCGAATCGACAAGCAGCGGCGACTGCGTGGCCACGATAACCTGCCGTTCCTTGGCGAGGTTCTGAATCATGGCTCCAACCAAGGATATTGCTGCCGGATGCAGTCCGAGCTCGGGCTCGTCCAGCAGCACCACG
>RKRX01000097.1 GCA_007571185.1 Oceanicaulis sp. | reverse complement strand
AGCCATAGCCACGATTGACAATAGAGTTGAAAGTTTGCTGGGGTCGGTCATGTGGGTGTCTTCGATATTGAAGCCCCGGGTTTTGGCATTGGCGAACACGCACTCGATCGCCCACCTTTTGCGGTATAGATTGAGTGCCTTTGTGGGTGCGGTGATGTTTGTCGCCACGAGCAGCAGTTGACCGTCGGCAAGCTTGCGTGCCTCGATACGCAGTAGGTTTTCCCGGTACGGGCCATGGCGCACAGCCAACCTGTCCACTGCCCTTTGCGTTTTTTGCGTAAAAGCGATCGAAACTGAGACCGTTATCCTTCTTTGATCTCAATATACATATATTCATGCAAGCGAATGGTGAACGGAACATCGTTGGTTACGAGGAACCCTATCCATTCATGACCAACAAACTCTCGGTCAGCAAGCAGCGCCTTAATCGAAGACACTCCGAATACTTCGATATAACGTTCGAGTAAATTGATGCGCTGTGATGTCGAGCTATTGCCGCGATGTTTGAGGAGGGTCCACATGATGGGGACTTTGAAACGAGGGGTGATGATGGCCAGAACCAGAACATTGATGTCTGTCCGGCCCGGTTTCCAGTTGGTCCTGTCCAGTGCCAGAAACCTTGATCCCCTAAGGTTGAGCAGGCGTACAATCACCTGAGCAATCACTTTCTCATCAAACCGGCAGACACTGAAAAACATTGTAAACGTCGAGAGTTGGAACTGTGCTGCGCCTTGCCGGGAAACGGGCTTGCCAAATGGGTGAGGTTCACGGTCCGGGCATTGGCCAAACCCGCGAGCATGACGCCCAAAGTCTCCAGGCGGGTCTTGCTCAGGGCAATATAGGGCCTTAGGGTAGCTATCACAGGAGCGAGAAGGTGTACGACCATTTTGAAGATCCTTTCTGCAAAAGTCTCTTCAATGTGAATCCTTCTCGCCTCTCGTGCCAACAGAGACGTGTACCGTGATGGCCTTGCTCAAAACATCGCAACCGCTAGCTGCGGGCCCTGAGGGAAAAGGGTTGAGCGCTGCTGCGCTTGGCGTGCTCTTGTCAGATAACAACATTGCTGAGAGTGAGTCGGAGTGGGAAAGCGTATTGGGTCTCGAAGTAACGGATTTCGGGCCGATCGCTGAGGCCAAGGTCGATTTGCGTCCGCTGACGGTGTTCATCGGGCCGAGCAATACGGGTAAATCCTATCTTGCGATCCTCATCTATGCGCTGCACCAAATCTTCTCCAGCAATGGCAGAATGTACTGGGGAGTCTCACCCAAGGGTAGGATACCGCATGTGTCAGCCCAGGATGTCGAAAAAATCATTGATTCTATATCAGACATCGCCAGGTCGCTGGCAGATGATTCGGAAAAAGGGCAAGGCCAAGATAGTATTGTACTACCTTTGCCGGTTATCGGCGCACTAAGTTCTGGGTATGACGAACTGGCACACGCTCTCCCAGCCGAAATCGGACGATGCTTTGGGATCGATAGGCCATCCCGGTTAATCCGTAAAGGCAGATCAAAATCAGCCCGCGTTATATTGCGGTGTCAAGAACGGGACAATGCGAGTGAGACGAAGCACACGCTCACACTGGCCGAGAACTCCGAATTTAAAATCCAACTTCCCGCGCAAATGCCAATCCATGACGATCATTCTAGGGATTATCTGCGTTCATCAGCCCACCGGCTTACCTCTGGTGAGATCGAGTTACAGGGGGACGCGTATCACCGGGTGTTGGCCGCTCGTGAATTCCTTTTGCGCATCGGGGCGACGATGATGTCATCGCTTGTCAGGCCCCTGCATCTGCCAGCTTATTACCTGCCGGCTGACCGAACGGGCATCATGCATGCGCACAATGTGGTGGTCAACGCTTTGATCGCTCGCGCGCCAATGGCTGGCATAACGCCGGGCACACACACACCGATGCTTTCCGGGGTGCTGGCGGATTTCCTCGAACAGTTGATTGAGATTAACCCTGGCCAGCCTACCCATCGGCATGCGCTGAAAAACCAAGTTGGTGATCTCGATAAAGCTATTGAGACTATTCTGGACGGTAAGGTACGCGTCGATCGGGCGCCTTATACCGGCTATCCGCGCTTTGCCTACATACCGCGTGGATGGAAGAAGGGTGGTGATTTGGCGCTGGCCAATGCGTCCTCCATGGTTTCGGAACTGGCGCCCGTAGTGCTGTATCTCCGCCACAAGGTTAGGCCCGGAAACGTCCTGATTATTGAGGAACCAGAGGCGCATCTGCATCCCGCCAAGCAGGTTGAGTTTACCCGCCAGATCGCCAGGCTCGTCGCGGCTGGCATCCGGGTTGTCGTGACAACGCATAGTGAATGGCTGCTTGAGGAATTGGCGAATATCGTGCGGCGTTCGGAACTTCCAGAAAACAAACGCGGCGGCAATGCCGCGCTGCGTCCAAACCAGGTGGGGGCTTGGCTATTTGAACCGAAACGACGTCCCATGGGATCGGTTGTCAAGGAAATCCATCTTGATGACTCTGGGTTGTACCCCTCCGGTTTCAGCGAAGTCGCCAGTGCGCTGCACAATGAGTGGGCTGATATTTCGAGCCAGATAGAGAACGGTTCGTGACTAGATTGCTGAAAAAACTCTATAATCAGCTTGATTCGAGATGTCTCATCAAACGCAGGTTGAAACAGAATAACTGCAAGGTTGACATGACCGCCGCGCCACAGCCCAGGTTGATCGTAGATTTCGATAGGCCAGGTTCGCCACTGGAGTCAACCCAGACGCGTTGCGACTATCTCATGATCGCCGAAGATCACTCCGGCTCGCACTGGATCATCGTGATTGAACTGAAAAAAGGCCGACTGGATGCCGGGGACGTTGCGCGGTAGCTGCGGGCAGGCGCCTCCGCTGCGGAGCGACTTGTTTCTAAAGGCGCAACCGTCAAATTCCGCCCTGTCGCAGTTGCTGGCCGCGTTGGAAAATATGAGCGGCACGAGTTGAGAAAAAAGGTCCACCGGGTTCAGTTTCACGAACAAACGCGATACATCAAACCGATTGAGTGCGGCACAAGGTTGACTGAGGCCCTCTCTGACTCATGAGGGCATGCGAGAGCTTCTTCAAAGCTGTACTTTCGCTTGCGCGGATCGAGAACGACGTTGCAAACTACGGTCTCGACCTGACGCAGGCGCGCGCCTGTATTCTTTCGGGCCGAGGAGAATTCGTGGGCATGGTGCACGACGTTCCTGCAACAGGGGACGAAAACCCCTTCACGCTTGGCGACGAACGTATCTGAACCCTCACTTTCAGATTTTCCGGGGGTCTTGCCGCACGGTTCGTCCGGTTGGTAGAGTGACGGATTGGAAAATCCGTGTGTCGGTAGGGGGCTTGGTCCCTGTTTTGCGGGTGCAGGGTCATGCCGCCATCTCTGGCGAACAGGGAAAGAGGGGTCTTCGTGAGTGATACAAAAAATCTGATCTGGTCGATCGCTGAAATTCTGCGTGGTGATTTCAAACAGTCCGAATATGGCAAGGTGATCTTGCCGTTTGTCGTGCTGCGCCGTCTTGACTGCCTTCTGCAAAACAGCAAGCAGGATGTTCTCAAGGCCGAGACATCGCTTCCCAGAGACGCCGACGACGCCACCCGTGATATGGTTCTGTTCGGTGCGGTCGGCGGCAATGTGAAGGTTTACAACCTGTCCCGTTTCACCTTTGACAGCCTGAAAGGGCAGGATCCCGCCCAGCTTCATGACAATTTGATCGATTATATCACGCAGTTCTCGCCGAGTGTTCGCGACATTTTCCTTGAAAAATTTCTGTTCACCGACAGCCTTAAGCGCCTGAATGAGGCTGGCACGCTCTGGAACGTCTTTGAGCGTTTCAGTGATCTCGATTTACACCCCGATACCCTGTCCAATGTTGAAATGGGCACTCTTTTCGAGGAGTTGATCCGCCGTTTTTCGGAAATTTCCAACGAGACAGCCGGGGAGCATTTCACCCCGCGTGAGGTGATCAGTCTCATCGTTGATCTGCTGATCGCCAACGATGATGAAAAACTCACAGGACGGGGACTCATCCGCCAGGTCTATGACCCTGCCTGCGGGACGGGCGGCATGTTGGTGCTGACCGAAGGGGCGCTGAAAGCCTTTAACGACTCGGTGCGCGTGGAGCTTTTCGGGCAGGAACTCAACGGCGAGTCCTTTGGCATCTGCAAAGCCGATATGCTGGTGACCGGTCATGACCCTGAGCAGATCGCCTTTGGCAATACGCTGACCGATGACGCCCATGCGGGCAAACGCTTTCACTACATGCTGTCCAATCCGCCTTACGGCGTGGACTGGAAGAAGTATCGGAACCCGATCGAATCCGAGGCCGCGAACATGGGCTTCTCGGGTCGCTTCGGGGCTGGCGTACCGCGTATCTCTGATGGACAACTGCTGTTCCTTCAGCACATGATTTCCAAAATGCGTGATGATGAGGACGGTTCACGCATCGGCATTGTCATGAACGGCTCTCCGCTCTTCACCGGCGGGGCGGGGTCGGGTGAAAGCGAAATTCGCCGCTGGATGCTGGAAAACGACTGGATCGAGGCCATCGTCGCCTTGCCTACCGATCTTTTCTATAACACCGGCATTCAGACTTGGGTCTGGATTCTGACCAATCGGAAGCCGCAGGACCGTCAGGGCAAGGTGCAGTTGATTGACGCTTCGGGTGAACGCTTCTGGACATCCATGCGCAAGTCTCTGGGCAGCAAGCGTCGCGAAATCCCCGACGATGCCGCGAGGGAGATCGTGCGTCTGTATTATGAATTCCTCAATGGTGAGAGCGGTGAGTCCGATATATCGAAAATCTTTGACGTTGCTGATTTCGGCTATCGCGAAATCCGGGTGGAGCGTCCGCTGAAGTTGAATTTCCAGGTCTCCGCCGAACGGCTTTCGCGGCTTGGCGAACACAAAGCCTTCGCCAGGCTGGACGCGGGCGACCAGAGCGCGCTTCAATCGGCGCTTGAGACCATCGGCGACCGGCTTTTCCTGAACCGGGACGCTTTCGGGAAAGTGCTTGCCGGGGCCTTGAAAGCGAAGAGCATCAGAATCGGGACGCCCGTCAAAAAAGCGATCCTTGCCGCCCTGTCCGAACGCGATGATGCGGCCGAGATTTGCACCGACAAACACGGTGCGCCCGAACCCGATACCGATCTGCGTGATCATGAACGTGTGCCGATTCACCAGAATTGGCGCGAATATATGAAACGCGAAGTGCTGCCCTTCGCCCCCGACGCCTGGGTGGATGAGAGCCACACCGACGCGCGCGATAAAAAAGTTGGCCGCGTGGGCTATGAGATCAATTTTAACCGCTATTTCTATCGGTATGTCCCGCCGCGCCCGCTTAAAGAAATCGACGCCGAATTGAAAATGCTGGAAGCCGAGATCGCAGAACTTTTAGAGGCGGTGGCGGGGTGATGGACATCACCCTTACTCATCTTCAATGTCGCTGATTTTCACTAGCGGTGTTGCTAAACACTCGCCCGTCGTCGTTGTCTCGTCAGGCGGGGGTTGTGAACCTGGCCGGCCAGAGTTCTGCACCCCCTTACGCGGGGTCTTCTCCATGAGCACGGCCCCCGGTGTTGCTCACGTCTGCGCCTGCCCGAACACCGCCTCAAGCGAAGACGCCTCCAAAAAATTGTCAAGCCATACATCAAGCTCG
>RKRX01000054.1 GCA_007571185.1 Oceanicaulis sp. | reverse complement strand
AATCGAGAGGCGGTCTCGGCGAGCCCGGCCTCCAGATCATCGCCCAGAGCGGCGGCGAGTGCGTTCTCATAACCGGGAGCGGCGCGCACATGATCAAGCGCACGATCTCCCTCGTCCCTGGTGTTCAGCAAGCGTTCAAGCCCGGCGATCTCGCGTTCCAGAGCACGCACATCCGCTTGCGCCAACCGGATAGATTCCCGGGTCTCCCGCACTTGGTTGCGAGCGGTTTCAGCATCAGCTTCACACACGTTCACCCGGTGGTTCCCGGTCTTGACCGCCTCGA
Organism: Oceanicaulis sp.; assembly: GCA_007571185.1. Lineage (GTDB taxonomy): Bacteria > Pseudomonadota > Alphaproteobacteria > Caulobacterales > Maricaulaceae > Oceanicaulis. The sequence goes on along the minus strand of RKRX01000054.1, from coordinate 5,389 downwards.
TAGCAACTTGCACATCCGCTGCCAGAGCGACCATATTGGGGGCCGCTTCCGCGTCAAATTGTTTGAGCGTTTCACGGGCCTTAAGGGTTTCGGCTTCCAGAGTTTCGACTTGACGCTGAGCCTGAAACACATCACGTTCGGCGCTGTCTCGACGGGCTTTGATCTGGGCCACAGCGGCGGAGGCGGCGTCCAACGCCTGTTCAGCTTCGGCGCAATCGGTGTCGGCGTCTTCGAGAACCGCTTGCGCGCGCTCCTGCGCAGCGGTGTCGCCCGAGGACCGGTCCTGAGCTGATTGCAACCGACGGTTGAGTTTTTCATGCATGGCCTGCGCTTCGTCGCGCAATTCTGCTTCGCGCGTCAGGGCTGCGATCAGCTCGGACGTGCGTTTGTCTCCCCGCACAATGGCTTCATGTGCGGTTTCGATATCGCGTTCCAGCTGGTCCCGGGCGTGTTCGGCATAACGCAAGGCGGCGGCGGCGCTGGCTTCACTGTCCCTGAGGGGTTGAACTGCGTTGATCGCCTTTTCCGCTTCCACCATGGCGCTTGCAGAACCGCGCAAAGCCAAATCTGCGGCTTCATCAGCGCTGGTCAGCGCGGTTCTCGCAGTGTCCGCCGCTTTGCCAGCTTCGCGCCAGCGTTGTATCCATAACAGCGCTTCAAAGGTGCGGATGGCTCGAGACAGATCACGATAACGACAGGCCTGCCCGGCCTGATGTTGCAGCGCAGCATGACGATTGTCGAGATCTTCGATGATGTCCGCAATCCGGTCGAGATTGACTTCAGCTGCATTGAGCTTGAGTTGTGCTTCCCGACGCCGAACGCGCAGGCCGGCGACGCCTGCGGCTTCTTCCAAAACACGGCGCCGGTTCTCGGGTTTGGCGTTGATCAGCTCACTGATCTGGCCCTGGCGTACAAGTGCAGGTGAATTGGCCCCAGTGCCTGCGTCGGCGAACAAAAGCTGGACATCTTTGGCGCGCACATCCTCGCCGTTAATTTTGTAATCGGAACCTTTACCGCGGGTGATCCGGCGCACCACTTCCAGACTGTCATAGTTGTTGAACCGGGCCGGCGCGCGCTTGTCGGTATTGTCCACCACCAGAGTGACTTCGGCCTGATCTCGCGCAGGGCGCATGTCGGCGCCGGCGAAGATCACATCCTCCATACCACTGCCGCGCAGCGACCTAGCGGAGGTTGCGCCCATCACCCAGCGAAGAGCTTCAAGCAGGTTGGATTTCCCGCAGCCGTTCGGGCCGATAATACCGGTCAGCCCGGCCTCGATACGAAGTTCGGTCGGATCGACAAAAGACTTAAAGCCCGCCAAGCGTAACCGGGTGAACTTCAAACTTGGACCTCCACGAACGCTGAACACCGGTGTTCAGGTTTTCCATGCGCCATCATCAGGCCGCATTCCGCCAATCCAGACACAAGGCCAGCCTGCAGGGCGAGCAAGAGGTTTATGCTTATCTCCACCCTACAAACAGACCGCGCCGAAATCTAACCTTCAGCGCGCGATTTGAATAAAGCGACGATTCGATCCCAGGTGTCGCGATCAGGTTGGGCCGGGATTGCGCCTTGTTCGTCTTCCAGCGGGGCGCCGTTCACCGTGTACACCTCGGCGCCATCCATCACTTGTCTTTCCAGCTGCTGACCATTGATGATGAAGCTGGGGGTAAAGCCGATACCGGCGGCTATGGCCTGTGCGCTGGCGTTCTGGATTTCGTCAGCTATGTCCTGATTGTTCATGCAGGTGTTGAATTTTTCATCACTGAAGCCAGCCGAGCGAGCAATGAGCTGGAACTGGCCGCGCGCATTGCCTTGTTGTAGAGCAGAGAAGAGCGCACGCTGCTGCTCGAACAACAGATCAATTACGTCGAAATACTGATCTTCGGGGGCGCAACGCGCCAACATGAAACCAGCCATGGCGATATTGGGCTGACCGGTCAGCATTTCGCGCAACACAAAGCGCACATCGCCGTCATCCACACCGTCCTCAATGGCCGCATAACCCTGTTCGTGGAACAGCGCACAGGCGCCACAGGCGGTCGAGGCGTATTCAATGATGGTCACCGGGGCATCGGGCGAGCCCTTTGCGCGGTCGCTTTCCTGTTCAAAAGCTGGCGTTTCGCCTGAACAGGCAATCAGCAACAGGGCGCAGGCCAGGCCGGCGGCGAGAGTCAGGGTGCGGTGTGCGAGAAGAGTCACAGGTCAGCTCCAGCGCTAGATCAATTCAAGGCGGTTGTCCGCATGACTTATCTTCCCATAGCCGCGCACGACATCGCAAGGCTTAGGTTTGCCCGCCTGTGCACAATTTTATACGGCACAACCAACGTGGAACCAGAGTTCCCGATTGTGAGTGGCGGGATTTTCACCTGAGGCATCGGTCAAGGGATGGACATAAAGGAGGTGTATGAGTGATTCCAGTCCGAGATGTCCTCGATCTGTCATGTTTCTGATCGGGGAGGAGGGACGGGCAGTCGAACGCCTTCGCTGCGGCGCTCCACGGCCAGACGCCAGTCCTCCAGCGTGTCTTCAAGCGAGCGTGGTTTAACGGGGGCTGCTTCCACCCTGGTGATGCGGTTGAGTCGGGGCCGGGGTTTGAGGTCAGGCGCGCTGAGCGGGCCTTGGATGATTTTCAGCTTGCAGGGCTGCCTGCCTGAATAGGCCGCCACCCGCGACAGGATTTGGGGCGACTGGGCCTGGATCAGAGTTGCGGCGGGACCGCGCGCCCGGATCACAAGGGTGGAGCCGCCCTGAAATTTTTCCGGTCTGGTGTGAGCGGCCAGTTGCGGACCGACAATAGCGCTCCAGTGTTCGTTGAGTTCAGAGGGAGAAGGGCGGGAAAACCGTTTTTCCAGTGGTTTGATCAGCCTAAAGACAGCGCGCCCGACGCCGGGCGGTGGTGCGATGGCGGCTTTGCCGCGGTGCTCATTCAGCCAGGCCGCAGCATCGGCCTGATCACGCACGGTCCGCCGACCTCTCGCAATGAGATGACGACCGGACATTGACGGGACGAATCTGCGCTTCATGCTGTCCACCATCGCGCCTGTTTCTCGTACTGGCAAGCATGAGAGGTCGCCCTTGCTGACAAACGCCCGTGAAGCGCTGCGGTCCTCTCTGCTGGAGTGGTATGATCGCGCAGGCCGCAGCCTGCCCTGGAGGGTGCGGCCAGAAGACCGCGCTGCCGGTGTTGCGCCCGATCCCTATGCGGTCTGGGTGTCGGAAATCATGCTCCAGCAGACTACGGCGCAGCACGCCGCCCCGTACTGGCGAGCTTTTCTCAGGCGGTGGCCCACGGTGCGGGATTTGGCGGATGCGCCGCGTGAAGAGGTGCTGGCTGCATGGGCCGGGCTGGGTTACTATGCCCGCGCCCGTAATCTACACGCCTGTGCACAAACCGTGGCGAATGAACGGGGCGGCGTCTTTCCGCAATCGCTTGAGGATTTACGCGCCCTGCCAAGGGTAGGGGAGTATACCTCCAACGCCATTCGCGCCGTCGCCTTCGATAAACCGGCTAGTGTTGTGGACGGTAATGTGGAGCGGGTGTTGACCCGGATGACGGCGATGCAGACCCCGCTGCCCGGGGCCAGGCTGGAGATCAGGGTGCTGGCTGCTGAACTGGCGAGCCCGGTTCGGCCCGGCGATTACGCACAGGCGATTATGGATTTGGGGGCGGTGGTATGTACGCCCAAATCACCCCGATGTTCAGCCTGTCCATGGTCAGCATGGTGCGCCGGGCGGCGGACGGGTCATCCTGCACGATTTCCACTTAGGCAAAAGAAAAAATCCAGACCTGTGCGATGGGGCGTGTGTTTTCATGTGACCGGGCAAGGGCGGATCTGGCTCAGGCGTCGGCCAGAAACCGGGTTGCTGGGCGCAATGATGGAGTTGCCGGGCACAGGCTGGACTGATTCCGCGCCCGACCCTACCGAAATTGATAAAGCCTGTCCCTTTGAAGCGGACTGGCGCCGGGCCGGGCGAGTGCGGCACGTCTTCACTCATTTCAGCCTGGAACTGGAAGTCATATGCGCCGCCGCTCCAGAGGGGTGGCGCCCCGATGTCGGGGGATGGGTTCCGCTGACAGGAATTGATCAGGCGGGGCTGCCTAGCGTTATGATGAAAGCCGTCCGGCTGGGGTTGGAAACGCGCCCGGTTTAGAACGTGTTTCATTCCAGTGGCGGCGGCTTGTTGTGGAGCGTCGATGCAGCGCAGGCGACGACCTTACGGGACAGAGTCTATGATTTATTGTGGCGCATTTGGGACGTCACCCAAGCGAACCCCAACGGAAGACCGTCTGAGAGAGTCTTGTAATGAAGACTCTTACGCTCCGAACCGACCCCGAGATAGGAGCAAAACTTTGCGAAATCTTGATGCCACATGTGCCCAGGCGAGAATGACTGGATGATCACCACTGCCATATCTGCTTTAAACCGACGCGCCTCAATAATAGCAGACGCCGTCCGGTGAAACAGCTGGTACCGCAGGTGACCTGGAGCATCGTCGATTTCCAGTAACTTGCAAATCCCTCCAAGGCGATCATACCGGTTCTGACCGCCTTTAGCGAGCCAACCTCCGACAAGATCGCCGAAGTTTTCTTCGTAGACGCCCTCGACGGCCATCGCTATCAGTTGATCATCCGAGTACATAAGAGCGAATACATCGCTTCGACTAACTCCCCCGCGAGCGGGCATTGGCACTTTGTGTTCCGGGATCGCGAACAGCAACTCGGGGCGTTTATCAAAGAGCTCAGCAATTTCAGATGGGAGCCCATCCGCAGATTCCCAATTGCAGGCTGTTTCTTTTGCTGAACGGCCGTCGCGCCAGTGTTTTTTGGGGTCGGCAAGAAACGCCCGCCAGTCGCCAGGGCCGATTGTAGAGCGCCAGCCATATCTGCCCGGGTCATTAAGGAATGACCGCCAGCCATCAGGGATTTTCGCGCCGCGGATTTTCGGAATGAGTATGTTGGACATGTGCACTTACCCTACTTGCTGAGTTCGGGGATCTCGACCTCTCTCGACCTTGGTGATTCCCCCGAGGGGATGCTGAGGACGAGAATAGGTGCCCATCTAGGTGCTTTCCCGCATGTGTTCGTGTTCGCCAGAGTTTTTCACACGCATCCAGTGTAGCCTACAAGGCCGCTGGCGTCAAATTTGAAAAACCCATCATTTCAGTACTCTGAAATGTTGCGGTGACAAAGGTCTTGGATGGGGTTAGCAACTCTTTCTGGGACGGCTCTGAACGTTTGCCCTGTAATGGGCGATGCCTCCTTCTTTCTTACCCACACATGGGGATGCCATGACGGTCGACAAGAACGCTAAATTTGACGCTATAATAAAGAACTACCTCCTCGCCGGCCATGATCCCAATGTTCTGGACCAGTTCGGTAAGCCCT
>RKRX01000208.1 GCA_007571185.1 Oceanicaulis sp. | reverse complement strand
TTTCGGGTACCTTCAGGCCCGGTGCGCATGATGGATTCCCCCATTAAGGCATCAATTATTTCTATATGTATGTCAAAATAAATTGATTGGATATATGTGACATTCTGTTTTTATTCTTCCTGTCAGGCGTCATTCCTCGCGCCTGGTTCGAACCTCAAGGAGACAGCCATGGACGGCAATACCCCCCCCACCGCCGGCGGTTGCCCGGTCATGCATGGCGGCAACACAGCCATGGACAATCCGGTCACAAAATGGTGGCCCAATGCGCTCAATCTGGACATTCTGCACCAGCATGGCGCCCGTACCAATCCGATGGATCCCGGTTTTGACTACAAGACTGAGGTCGCCACGCTGGATTTCGCGGCGGTCAAGGCCGATGTCAAAGCCTTGCTCAAGAACAGCCAGGACTGGTGGCCGGCGGACTGGGGTCATTACGGCGGGCTGATGATCCGGCTGGCTTGGCACTCGGCCGGCTCGTATCGTCTGGCGGACGGTCGCGGCGGTGGCGGACATGGCAATATTCGTTTCGCCCCTCTGAATTCCTGGCCCGATAACGCCAGCCTGGACAAGGCGCGTCGTCTCCTCTGGCCGGTGAAGAAGAAATATGGCAACCAGCTCAGCTGGGCTGATCTGATCATTCTGGCCGGCAATATGGCCTATGAAGATATGGGCCTTGAAATGTTCGGTTTCGGGTTTGGCCGGGAAGACATCTGGGCGCCGGAAACCGATGTTTACTGGGGCTCGGAGAAGGAATGGCTGGCCCCGTCCGAGCAGCGCTATGAGAATCTTGAGGATCCCTCCACGCTGGAAAACCCGCTCGCCGCGGTTCATATGGGGTTGATCTATGTCAATCCCGAAGGGGTGAATGGCCATCCCGATCCGATCAAAACTGCGGGTCAGGTGCGTGAGACCTTTGCGCGCATGGCGATGAATGATGAGGAAACGGCGGCTCTGACCTGTGGCGGCCATACTGTGGGCAAGGCTCATGGCAAGGGCGCTGTCGATCAGATCGGGGCGGCGCCCGAAGCGACGGATGTGGAAGCTCAAGGGTTGGGCTGGTCCAATCCTGGCCATGACGGCAAGGCGACCAATGCGTTCACCTCCGGCATTGAAGGGGCTTGGACAAAAAATCCCATCCAATGGGATATGGGCTATTTTGAGTATCTGTTCGACTATGAGTGGGAACAGAAAAAGTCTCCGGCCGGCGCCTGGCAATGGGAACCGGTGGACATGCCCGAGGCGGAAAAGCCGGTTGATCCCACCGATCCGACCAAGCGCATCAACCCAATGATGACCGATGCGGACATGGCGATGCGCATGGACCCGGTCTATAACGAGATCTGCCGAAAGTTCCGCGCCGATCCCGCCTATTTTGCAGAGACCTTCGCACGCGCCTGGTTCAAGCTGACCCACCGCGATATGGGACCGCGCGCCTGTTATATAGGTCCGGACGTGCCCGCAGAGGATCTGATCTGGCAAGATCCAATTCCGGCTGGCTCCACTGGCTATAATGTGGAGGCTGTAAAGGCCAGGATCGCTGCATCCGGTCTCAGCGTGGCCGAGCTTGTCGCCACTGCCTGGGACAGCGCCCGCACATTCCGCCAATCAGATAAGCGCGGCGGCGCCAATGGCGCGCGCATCCGGCTGGCTCCCCAGCGTGATTGGGAGGGCAATGAACCTGTGCGATTGGCCAAGGTGCTCGGTGTGCTCGAACCGATCGCAAAGGCGACCGGCGCATCGATCGCCGATGTCATCGTGATGGCGGGCAATGTGGGCGTAGAGACGGCCATCAAGGCGGCTGGCTTTGATGTCGCCGTGCCGTTCGCACCCGGTCGCGGCGATGCCGCCGACGCCATGACCGATGCGGCGAGCTTTAACGTGCTGGAGCCCATTGCCGATGGTTTCCGGAACTATCAGAAGACCCGGTTCGCCGTTAGCGCGGAGGAAATGATGGTTGACCGGGCCCAGCTTCTGGGTCTTACCGCCCAGGAAATGACGGTTCTGGTTGGCGGTCTGAGGGTGCTGGGCGCCAATCATGGCGGTTCCGCCCACGGCGTGTTTACCGATCGTGTGGGCGTTCTGACCCCGGACTTCTTCATCACCCTGACCGACATGGCCAACAGCTGGCATCCCACCGGGGACGGCGCCTATGAACTGCGTGAGCGTCAATCGGGTGCGGTGAAATTCACCGCCACCAGCGCCGACCTGGTCTTTGGCTCCAACTCGATCCTGCGCGCCTATGTCGAAGTGTACGCCCAGGACGATAATGCCGAGAAATTCGTTCGTGACTTTGTGGCGGCCTGGACCAAGGTTATGAATGCTGACCGGTTCGATCTCGACTAGAGCCTGGCGAGGTCTGGACATTCCGGCGCCCCGCCTGTCACGGGCGGGGCGCTCTGGCCAGCTTATGAACAGCAGAATGGATTCCCGGCGCCTGCGCCTCAGGATATGATAGGGCATGGCTGACCGTCTACCCACACTCCGTCAGCTCACCTTTCTGCTCGCTCTCGCCGATCATGGCGCGTTCTCTCGGGCGGCCAGAGCCGCGCATGTGACCCAACCCACCCTGTCAGCGGGAATCAAAGAGCTTGAGACCATCCTGGGCGCAATTCTGGTGGAACGCAGTGCACAGGGCGCCGCCCTGACCCCGGCGGGTGAGGCAGCGGTGTCACGCGCCCGGATCGTGCTGACTGAAGCTGAGGATCTGGTGCATATGGCGCGCGCAGCGGGTGAGCCGCTGTCCGGCCTGTTCCGGCTGGGCGTCATTCCCACTATCGCCCCCTTCCTGTTGCCCAGAGCTCTGCCCAGCCTACGGGTGCAATACCCCAAGCTGGAACTGTTTCTGCGTGAGGATCTGACCCACCGCCTGGTTGAAGCCCTCAAGGATCGCCGCCTGGACGCCGCTCTGATCGCATTGCCTTATGAGACGGTTTCAATCGAGACTGCGGCGCTGATTGATGACGAGTTCCTCTTCGCCTGCCCGCCCGATCACCCGCTGGTCAGGGTAAATCCTCTCAACCCGGATATGTTGGCCGATGAATCGCTGTTGCTGCTTGAGGATGGTCATTGCCTGCGCGATCATGCGCTGGCGGTGTGTTCAGCCAGCAAGCCCGCGGCTCAGAATGGACAGTCTGACTTTGCCGCCACCTCGCTGCACACTTTGGTGCAGATGGTGAAGTCGGGGCTCGGCGCTACACTGCTGCCGCGGTTAGCTGTCGATGCGGGCCTTGCGGATCGACTTGATCTGTCCATCCGCTCTTTCGATCCGCCGGTGGTTGGGCGTGAAATCGGCGTGGCCTGGCGCAAGGGCGGCGCCCGGTCCCGTGAAGCCATGATGCTGGCTGATAGCCTGCGGCGGGTGCTGTGCAGCTAACACCCGTTCTTCACGTCAGCTCTGGCAAACCGATCAATCCGGCGTGCCCATGATGATGGAGCCGTTGGTGCCCCCGAAACCGAATGAATTAGACAGGATCGTGTTGAGCTCAATCTGGCGGGTTTCGGTAACGATCGGCAAATCGGCCAGTTCGGGATCCACATTGGTGATGTTGATGGAGGGTGCGATAAAGCCCTCTTTCATCATCAGCAGCGCATAGATCGCCTCCTGCGCCCCGGCGGCGCCCAGGGAATGACCGGTCATGGATTTGGTGGCGGACAGGGCGGGTATATCTTCGCCGAACACATCGCGCAGGCTTTCAGCTTCCTTCACATCGCCTATCGGAGTTGAAGTGGCGTGCGGGTTGATATAGTCGATTTTACGGTTTCCGGCCTCGGCAATGGCGTTCTTCATGCACCGGGTGGCGCCTTCACCTGAGGGCTGCACCATGTCGTGGCCATCCGACGTTGCGCCATACCCCAGGACTTCCGCGTAGATCCTGGCGCCGCGGGCTTTTGCCCGCTCATACTCTTCCAGCACCACAATGCCTGCGCCGCCAGCGATGACAAAGCCGTCGCGATCCCTGTCAAAGGCGCGGGAGGCCAGTTCAGGTGTGTCATTATAGCCTGAACTCATGGCTCCCATGGCGTCAAACAGGTTAGAGAGCGCCCAGTGCAGTTCTTCCCCGCCGCCGGCGAACATCACATCCTGCTTACCCCAACGAATCTGTTCCGCCGCCGCGCCGATGCAATGCAGTGAGGTGGAACATGCTGAGCTGATGGAGTAGTTCAGCCCCTTGATCCTGAATGGGGTGGCGAGCGTGGCCGAGGCGGTGGAACTCATCGCCTTGGGTACGGCGAACGGGCCGACTCGTTTGGGACTTTTCTCACGGGTGAGGTCAGCAGCCTTGACGATGGTGTCCACCGACGGACCGCCGGCGCCCACCAGAAGGCCCGTACGCTCATTGGAGACATCATTGTCTTCCAGGCCCGCATCCTCGATGGCCTGTTGCATGGACATGTACGCCCAGCCCGATCCTTCGCCCATAAATCGGTAGGCGCGCTTGTCTACATGCTCGGCAGGGTTCGCCTCGGGGCGGGCATGGACCTGACACCTGAAGCCCAGATTGGCGTACTCAGGGGCGGCGACAACGCCGCTCTTGCCCGCTTTCAGGGCGGCGGTGACTTCCCCGGCGTTATCGCCAATCGATGATACGATGCCCAGACCGGTTACAACGACGCGCTTCATGTTTTTTCTCCGCCGTTGTCAAGTTCACCAGGTTGGAACAGACCCACCCGCATATCCTTTGCTCTGTAAATCATTTTTCCATCCGCTTTCACCTGCCCATCGGCGATGCCCAGCACAAGGCGGCGATTGATCACACGTTTAAGATCGATCACATACGTCACGTTTTGCACGTGCGGTTCAATCTGGCCGGTGAATTTCACTTCCCCCACGCCCAGCGCCCGGCCTTTGCCCAGGGCGCCGGTCCAACCCAGATAAAATCCTACCAGTTGCCACATGGCGTCCAGACCCAGGCAGCCCGGCATCACCGGATCGCCCTGAAAATGGCATTCAAAGAACCACAGATCGGGTTTGATATCGAGTTCAGCCGCCAGATGCCCCTTGCCATAGGCGCCGCCATCGGCGGTGATCTTGGTGATTCGGTCAAACATCAGCATGGGGGGAAGCGGCAATTGCGCATTGCCTGAGCCGAACAGCTCACCGCGTCCACATGCCAGTAAATCTTTGTAATCATAGCTATTTTTATGATCAGTCATGGGGCCGCTTTCCGGTTCGGGAGTTGGGTCGCAACCCCCTGAAAAGACATGCTTGGACGGGCTGTCGCAGCGAACGGATCCGAACGGCGCGCGGAGCGTTTGTGCAGGGTGTCATTCCAGGTCCAGTCAGTCCGCCGATCCGGTCGGGGCAGGCTCCACCGCCGACTGATTTGACCCTGAACGGTAGCACGCTCGTTCAGCGCTCTCAAGCGCGCCGCCTGGCTGCATCTCCTCAGGATAGACCCCCCAAAAAGCGTCCGCCTGCGCCCAGCCGCGCCGTTTTTCCCGTTGAAGCCGGCACCAGCCGCCGCGGCCGCGTTCCAGCCCGACCACCGCGCCCGTTTGCACCCGTGCAATCACGGAGGCGCTCTCCTCAGGCCCGCCGTCACGCCGGGTCTCGGCTTTCACCCATACCGCCCGGCGCCCGGTCAGGGTCCGGCGATGCCTCCCCACCCCCCCGCCTGCCCGATCACGCCCCCGGCGCCCCCCCGGTCACCCCCCCACCACCTCCCCCGGCCCGCC
>RKRX01000081.1 GCA_007571185.1 Oceanicaulis sp. | reverse complement strand
GTAATACGGCAAATGACCAGAGCGATGGTACAGCTCACCCTTGGTGATATGCGGCGTGGTCACGCGCTTATAGCCAGCGCGGTGTTCAGTGATGCGCGCCAGACGTTCAAGCTCGTCGCGCAATACATTGCCCGCCGGCAGCCAGAGCGGCAGGCCCGCGCCCACTTCCTCTGACAGGGTGAACAATCCCAGCTGCCTGCCGATCTTGCGGTGATCGCGTTTGGCCTGCTCTTCCAGACGCATCAGTTCCGCATTCAACTCGTCCTTGCTCTCATAGCACAGGGCGTGAATGCGCTGTAACTGGGCGTTTCCGGCATCTCCGCGCCAATAGGCGCCAGCGATGGAGCGCAGCTTAAACTCACCCACCTGGCCCGAGTGTTCCACATGCGGTCCACGGCACAGATCCACAAAATCGCCGGTACGGTAAAAGGTGATCTCATCAAGGCCATCACTGACCACGGACTCATCACCGGTTTCCCTGACAATGGCGGTTGAACCCTTGTCGCGCAATAGTTTGAGCAGTTCGACCTTGAAGTCCTGACCTTCAGCAGCCATGAACTCAATAGCTTCATTGATCCCATGCGCTTCGCGGTAGAACTTCTTCTTTTTTTTTCGCAGTTCCTTCATACGCTTTTCAATTCTGGGCAGATCTTCCACCGTCAGCGGTTCTTCCAGAGCAATATCGTAGTAAAAACCCGTGCTGGTCGCCGGACCAACGCCGAATCTGGCATTCGGCCATAAATCCCTGATCGCCGCCGCCATCAGGTGGGCGGCGGAGTGGCGGCGCGTCTGCACCGGATAGTTGTCTTGCGACATGATTTTCTGACTTCTCGGAAACGGAAGGAACGGGGCGGATGCAATCAGATTACACCAGCGCCCGATTTAATGGCTTGCCTGCGACCTGTCCATAAATCCGGCTGCGCCGTCCCCGGTTGGTCAGGCCACGCTGTAAACAGACCCCTATCGAACTCGACACCTGCACTCAATGCTCATCCATTTCAAGGGCTGGAGGCTAGAAAAACAAAGGCCTAGCCGTGATCCCACATTAACCGCTCACCCTAAATGGGAATTTTACAGGGGTCAGGCTCTTCGGGAGTTATGCTCGTGGCCATGGTCGCAAAATCCTCCCTGTGATCGAGCCTGAAAGCGGGCGTTTCAGACATCTTCGTTGCCAAGTGTGAAGGGTTTTTCGTTTCTCGTTACAAGGGCGTCGCTGATAAACAGCCGTTCGCCTGACCCGGGACATGCCTGTGGAAGCTGCGATACGCGGTATAACAGTTTCACACCACCTTGAGTCAAAATATAGACCTTCACCCATAAATACTTGTTAAATTGATTAAAATAAGATTATCCACAATCAAATGTGGATGATCTGCGCCTGAATAAAAAAAATATCAAGACGTGAAGAACACACACCAACAGGTTTATGAAGAACCCATGATCACTGAATCCCTCGAACGCACCAACTTTTCTCAGGGTATTGACCAGCTGCCTCGCAATATTGAGGCTGAGCAAGCCTTGCTGGGCGCTCTGCTGCGTGACAATGAGGTCTATCATCAGGTTAGCGACTGGTTGAAAACCGGCCATTTCTATGACCCGCTGCATCGTCGGATCTATGACGCCGCCACCGGGTTGATCGGCTCCGGCGCTCTGGCGGACGCAGTTGTGTTAAAAACCCGGTTCGGCCATGATCCAGGCATGGCGGAGGTGGGCGGTGTCGTCTATCTGGCGGATCTGATGCGCGAAGCGCCCTTGTCAGCATCGGCCAGAGAATACGGGCGACTGATCTATGATCTGGCCTTACGTCGACAACTGATCCGTTTTGGCGGCGACGTCTCCCACGCAGCCAGCAGCCCTGAACCCGATGATAAAGCTGAAGACATTTTGCAAAACGCCGAGCGTGAGCTATTCACGCTGGCTGAACAGGGCGGTGTCTCCAAAACGCTCGAACCCTTCCGGGTCGCGGTTCAGAAGTCGCTGGAGATCGCCTCGGCGGCCCATAAACGCGGCAGCGGATTGTCAGGCCTTTCTTCGGGCCTGACATCGCTGGACGCCAAGATGGGCGGTCTGCATCCCTCTGATCTCATCATTTTGGCGGGACGTCCTTCCATGGGCAAAACAGCGTTGGCGACGAATATCGCCTTCTCGATCGCACGAAGCTACAAAGCAGAAGAACAACCTGACGGCGCTAGAAAAACCATCTCGGGCGGGATTGTGGCCTTCTTCTCGCTGGAAATGTCGTCCGACCAACTCGCCACCCGTCTGGTGGCCGATTATACCAGCATCTCCGGTCACCATATCCGGCAAGGCAAAATTGACGCCGCCCAGTTCGAAGATATTCGCGATGGCGTGCGCGAGATCGCCGATATCCCTCTTTACATCGACGATACCGGCGGACTTCCCATCAGCTCGCTCATGGCGCGTTGCCGCCGACTCAAGCGCACCTATGGCCTTGATCTGGTCGTGGTGGATTATCTGCAACTGGTCACCATTTCCAGGAACTCCAGCGACAACCGGGTGCAGGAGATTTCCGAGATAACCCAGGCGCTCAAGGCCCTCGCCAAAGAGTTGGCTGTGCCGGTGATTGCACTGTCTCAACTCAACCGTCAGGTAGAGCAACGCGAGGACAAAAGGCCCCAGCTTTCCGACTTGCGCGAATCCGGTTCGATCGAGCAAGATGCCGACGTCGTGCTGTTCGTATATCGTGAGAGCTATTATCTGGAACGCCTTGAACCCAAGGAGGGCACCGAAGAATACCTGACCTGGCAAGACGATATGCGGAAGGTCCGCAACCAGGCCGAGCTGATCATCGGCAAGCAACGTCACGGTCCGATCGGTTCCGCAAAATTGGCCTTTGACCCTGAACTGACCAAGTTCTCCGAACTCCAGCGCGGTTCCTACGGATCAGGCTCCTGATGATTTGAACGCGATGGTCGCGCCTGAACGCTTGCAGTACGGTTGTTTCATAACTGCAGGGGATTTCATGCCTCATTCCAACACTGTTCATGTCTGCCAATCCTGCGGGGAGGTGCACGCCAAATGGGCAGGGCGGTGTCATGCCTGCGGATCATGGAATACCTTGCAGGAAGAAAGCGGCGCCAGCGCACCCCTGGGGTCAAATGCCAGGATATCTAATCGGACCGGCCCGCGATCCGGACTGGAATTGGTGGACATGGGTGGAGCCGCCGAGGACTCGCGCCGGTTCAAAACCGGGCTCGACGAACTTGATCGTGTGGTTGGCGGCGGACTGGCGCCCGGATCAGCAGCACTGGTCGGCGGGGATCCCGGCATTGGCAAATCCACCTTGTTGCTACAGATGGCCGCACGCCTGGCTCAGGCAGGCGCCAAAGCGGTTTACGTATCCGGTGAAGAGGCCACCGACCAAGTGCAACGCCGCGCCCGGCGGCTGGGATTGGCCGATGCGCCTGTGGCTCTGGCGGCGGAAACCAGCCTGGAAGTCATTCTGAGCGGTCTCAAGAAAGAAAACCCGGACATCGCCATCATTGACTCCATCCAGACGCTCTGGTCTGACCAACTCGCCGCCGCACCCGGCACGGTCGCCCAGGTGCGCGCTTGCGCTCAGGAACTGGTGCGATTCGCCAAGCGCCGGAATACCATTATCGTCCTGGTAGGCCATGTCACCAAAGAGGGCCAGATCGCCGGTCCCCGTGTCGTCGAGCACATGGTTGACGCCGTGCTCTATTTTGAAGGTGAGCGTAACCATCAGTTCCGGATTTTGCGCGCAGTGAAAAACCGTTTTGGTCCCACTGATGAAATTGGCGTCTTTGAAATGGCCGATTGCGGACTCCAGGAAGTGGCCAATCCCTCCGCTCTGTTTCTCGATGGTCGAGGCGAAGCCTCTTCAGGAACAGCCGTTTTCGCCGGCATGGAGGGCACACGGCCGATATTGATCGAAATCCAGGCTCTGGTGGCGGCCGCCGCTTTCGGCACGCCAAGGCGTGCAGTTGTAGGGTGGGATTCCAGCCGTCTTGCCATGGTGCTCGCCGTATTGGAGGCGCGATGCAGTGTTGGACTTGGAGGACGTGACGTCTATCTGAACGTCGCAGGCGGGTTGAAGATCAATGAACCTGCAGCAGATCTGGCGGTGGCGGCGGCGCTGATGTCTTCGTTTATGGATACCCCGCTGCCTGCTGAAGGTATAGCGTTCGGGGAGATTTCCCTGTCGGGCGATGTCCGTCCGGTAGGCCGGCCCGAGGCGCGATTGAAGGAAGCCGCCAAACTTGGTTTCACCTGCGCCCTGGCGCCCGCAGGCGTCGAAAGTGCGTCCGTTAGGGTGGATAAAGTGACCACAGTGCAAAACCTGGTGCATCGACTTGGACAGGACGCCCCGCCTAGGCGGTCCATTTGAAGGAGAGGACGCTGAACGTGGCATTCACCGGTTTTGACATCTTCGCCATCATCTTTCTCTTCGCATCCGCCGTCATGGCGCTCATGCGCGGCTTGGTACGAGAAGCCCTGACCGTGACAGCCATGGTGACTGCCGCCCTCGCCGCTCTGTGGACCCGACCCGTCTTCACCCCGCTGGCTCGGAACTTGGTCGGGTCGGCCCTGTTTTCCAATATTCTGAGCGTGTGCATGATATTCCTGCTGGTTTATCTGACGGTCAGCCTTGTCACCGCTCCGCTCGCCCGCGCCGTGAAGAACGACAAGCGCGCGTCTGTCCTTGATCGGGCGTTCGGCGCTGTGTTCGGGCTGACTCGCGGACTGGTGCTGTTGGGCTTTTTGGTCCTGGTGTTCAAGAACACCTTGCCTGACGCGCAACCGCGATGGCTGACCAGCGCACGGATATATCCGCTGGCGGCATCGGGCGCCGTCTTATTGCAATCGCTTGCTCCAAGATCAGGCTGGATGACCGACACAGCCACGACGCCTGAAAATCAACCGCAAAATATCGCTGACAAAGACTCAATCGGGCGGCTTATCAAGCACATCAACGAGGACGAGAACGAATGAGTTTTCCCAGTCTGACCTACGATCCTGTCACCGACCGGGCAAGGGAAGAGTGCGGCGTGTTCGGCGTACGCCGTGTTAACAACGCCTCCGTAATGGTAGCTCTCGGACTTCACGCTCTTCAACACCGTGGTCAGGAAGCCTGCGGGTTAACCAGCTATGACAGCGCCAGCGGGCGGTTCACCTCAGAACGTCATCTCGGACTTGTGGGCGAACATTTCACCAATCCTGAGCGCCTGGAACGACTGACCGGCGACATGGCCATCGGCCATGTGCGCTATTCCACCTCGGGCGGGTCGGGGCTGCGTAATGTACAGCCGCTTTACGCGGATGTGCGTGGCGGCGGCATCGCACTGGCTCACAATGGCAATCTGACAAATGCTCGACTATTGCGCGAGGCGCTTGTCAATGACGGCGCCATCTTCCAGTCCACCTCGGACTCCGAGGTGATCTTGCAGCTGGCCGCCCGATCCAGGCGAACGGATCCGGCAGAGCGCCTGGTTTCAGCCTTGACCGAGATCGAAGGCGCATTCTCCCTCGTCGCCATGACCAATGATCTGCTGATCGGCGCACGTGATCCACTGGGCATACGCCCGCTGGTCATGGGAGACTTGAATGGCGCAGTGATATTCGCCAGCGAGACTTGCGCACTGGACATAATCGGCGCCCGTTACATCCGCGACATTGCCCCCGGTGAGGCGATCATCGTC
>RKRX01000062.1 GCA_007571185.1 Oceanicaulis sp. | reverse complement strand
CGCTGGGCGTTTCAGTATCCGATATCAGTCGTACGCTTCAGACCCATCTGGGCTCTCGCCGGGTGGGTCAGTATATGGACCGAGGCGAGGCTTATAACGTAATCATGGAGAATCGGCGTGTTGAACGCTCTAGCCGGAACGACTTGGAGATGCTATATGTACGCGCCAGCTCCGGCGATCTGATTACGCTGTCTTCACTGGTAAGCCTACGCGAGGTGGGAGAGGCGCCTAGCCGGGCGCGGGTCGATCGCCAGCGTGCAGTGACAATCTCAGCAACTATACAGGGTGATTACACCATTGGTGAAGCGGTGGCGTGGCTGGATGAATGGGCGACACAAACCTTGCCCCCCAGCGTGAACTATACTTATGTGGGCGAGGTGCGTGAATTTCTGCGATCTAACAATGCGATCTTCTTCGCCTTTGCTCTGGCGCTTCTGATCGTTTTTCTGGTATTGGCCGCCCAGTTTGAAAGTCTGATCCAGCCGGCTGTGATCATGCTCACCGTGCCGTTGGCGGTAGCAGGCGGGTTGTTCGGCCTGTACATGGCTGGATCGAGTTTGAACATCTTTTCCCAGATAGGGTTGATTATCCTCATCGGGTTGGCCGCCAAGAACGGCATCCTGATTGTGGAATTCGCCAACCAGTTGCGTGAAGAAGGGATGAGCGTGAGAGAGGCGACCCTTGCAGCCTCGGTTACACGCTTGCGCCCGATCCTGATGACAGGGGTTTCCACCGCCATAGGCGCCCTCCCGCTGGTGATTGCAGCGGGGCCGGGATCTGAGACCCGGGTGACCATCGGAGTGGTGATTTTCACCGGTGTGATGGTGGCCACCCTGTTCACCCTGTTCGTGGTGCCGGCGGTCTACGCTACGGTGGGGCATTATACCAAAACGCCGAACTGGGTGGTTAGTCAACTTGCGCGAGAGGCACGCGAGGCGCCCAGCGCTGGGTACAAAACTCCGCCTGTCGTTCCGGCCGAATAAGTTCGGATTCTGAACACAAAGGCTCCAGAGCCTGACTCTTCCCAAAAACCGGCAAACCAAAAAATGAGATGGGGAACGGATCAGATGCTCGTTGATGCTATTCGTCTGCGGTGTTTATCGCCAACCAGGCGATGACGTCGCGACGATCCTCCTCAGCTCGCAGCCCGGCGAAGCTCATCCGGTTGCGCAGAATGTAGGTACGCGGATTGTTCAGATACTCGTCCATGGTTTCGGCGGACCAGGTGATGCCGGACTCCGCCATTGCGGTAGAATAACGGAAGCCATCTTTACCGCCGGCTGCACGACCGAACACACCGTGCAAGTTTGGGCCCACCATGTCTCGGTCGCCGGCGCCCACGGTGTGGCAAGACTGGCAGCGGCGAAAGACGCGCGCGCCGTTTTCGAGGTTAGCGCTTAAATAGGGTTTGCCCAGCCCGGCCAGGATCGCATCGGTGTCCAGATTCTGGGCGGCGGTGGTTAGAGTAAGGGCGGCAAAACCGGCGAAAAGCCTGCGCATGGAGAAGAGCTCCTGTTTCTTGCCCCATGTAGTGCGACATCTTGGTCACGACAATGGAGTAAAGGACAATCATATGTGGTTTGATGATTGCAGGTGCGCATGTAACAAAAACCGACACAACATATGATATATAGACGTTATGTCATGTATTCGCCTTTTCTAGGTTATAGTTGAAATCCTAATTTATTAAAGGTTGATGTGTTAGCCTCGGTTAGAGTCAAGAATCTCACATGCTATACGCTAAATCTCAAAAATTGCAACCTCAAAGTTTAGTGAAGAAATGGCGCCGACTGCAGGAATCGAACCTGCGACATCGTGATTACAAATCACGCGCTCTACCTACTGAGCTAAGTCGGCATTTTATTTTACTATCCGCCATAATTCTCACTTGTACGATGTAACTTTACTTCGCACAGGTTTTACACCAAAATTTACATCCGCACATAGGGTGATTTATCCTTTTTTTCCGTTTCAAGGATTTATGTTGCATCGCTTCAGTCTGCAAGGTCGCCGCCCTACGCGCCGAGCCAAGCTGACTCGTGTAGATTATTTGCGTGCGGTGCTGAGCAAGAGGCAGGCTGCAGAATCTGTCGGTGTGCGTCCAGACGCGCAGAAGCGGCTCAGGAC
The DNA here is from genome assembly GCA_007571185.1 of Oceanicaulis sp. GTDB lineage: Bacteria > Pseudomonadota > Alphaproteobacteria > Caulobacterales > Maricaulaceae > Oceanicaulis. The sequence continues at coordinate 3,569 of RKRX01000062.1, read as the reverse complement.
TGCTTTTTACTCCACGGGGAAGATCTACCGAAGATATAGGGGTTTCATGCCTCATCCGATGCTGATCGCGACTTTCGCCCCGGTCTCTGTTTCTCTTTTCTGGCTCAGGCGCTATGTGTGCGGAGGCATTACCCATCAGCCGTCAGCACGGATTGATATCTCATGGCCCGCATTCTCGTCACCAGTGCTCTACCATACATCAATGGCGTCAAGCATCTTGGCAATCTGGCTGGGTCCATGCTGCCCGCTGACGTATATGCACGGTTTATGCGTTTGCAGGGTCACGAAGTGCTGGCAATCTGCGCCACTGATGAACATGGCGCTCCGGCAGAGTTGGCAGCGGCCGCTGTTGGACAGGACGTGCAGACCTATTGCGATGAGCAGCATGATATCCAGCAATCCATCGGGGATCAGTTCGGTCTGAGCTGGGATTATTTCGGACGAACGTCGTCTGCCCGGAACGCTGAGATGACTCAGCGTTTCGCCATAACACTGGAAAAGAATGGTCTGATCGCCGAAGTGGTCGAACAACAGATATATTCCATTGATGACGGTCGGTTCTTGCCTGATCGCTATGTGGAGGGCATTTGTCCCGATTGCGGTTTTGAAAAAGCGCGTGGGGATCAGTGCGACAACTGCGGCAGGCTGCTTGATCCCATAGAATTGATCGAGCCCTATTCGACGGTGTCCGGATCCAGGAATCTGCAGGTGCGTGACACCAGGCATCTTCAGCTCCGGCAGACTGTCATAGAAGAGCGGGTTCGCGCCTGGGTGGACGATTCTGACGGCTGGCCGAAATTTGCCAAATCCATTGCCTGTAAATGGCTTAATGAGGGCCTGCGCGACCGCACCATTACACGCGACCTGAAATGGGGAGTGCCGGTGACCAAGGATGGTGTCCTGCGTGAAGGCTTTGAAGACAAGGTTTTCTACGTTTGGTTTGATGCGCCCATCGGCTATATCTCGGCCACCCGAGAATGGGCGGAAAGCACCGGTCGAGACTGGGAGTGCTGGTGGCGCACTGACAAGGGGGCTGAGGATGTCCGCTATGTACAGTTCATGGGCAAGGACAATGTGGCCTTCCACACGGTGAGTTTCCCCGCCACGCTGCTGGGGTCTGAAGAGCCGTGGAAGACTGTGGATGCCCTAAAGGCTTTCAACTGGCTGACCTGGTATGGCGGCAAATTCTCCACCTCTAACAAGCGCGGTGTTTTCATGGACCAGGCGCTGGAGCTGCTGCCAGCTGATTATTGGCGCTGGTATCTGACTGCCTATGGTCCTGAAAATTCGGACGCGCAGTTCACCTGGGATCATTTTCAGATCAGCGTGAACAAAGACTTGGCTGATGTGCTGGGCAATTTCGTCAACCGCATCTTGAAATTCGGCGCCAGCCGATTTGACGGCGTGACGCCTGCAGGCGGCAAGCCCGGTGAAGCGGAAGCCTGGTTGGCTCGTGAAGTAGAAACTCGCCTCCAGGCCATCGCGTCCCACTATGAGGCCATGGAATTCCGCAAGGCGGCGGCGCAAACCCGGGCGCTGTGGGCGGCGGGTAATGAATATCTAACCAAGGTTGAGCCCTGGGCGCACTTCAGGACTGACAAGGACCGGGCCGCGTTGGGCGTACGTGTGGGCATCAATTTGGTTCGCTTGTGCGCCATTGTTGCGCAACCGATTATCCCCGAAGCGGCGGGCAAGATTTTCAAAGCGCTGGAACTGAAGGCCCGCCATCCCTGGCCGCGAGGGACGGCAGCGGAGCTCCTGGCGGCGCTCGGACCCGGTCATGGATTTGGTCCGGTTGAGATTCTGTTCGCTAAGGTCGAGGATGATCAGATTTCCGCCTGGGTCGAGCGCTTTGGCGGCGCACCGGAGCCCTGAGTCCGGCATTTCGCACCGGTTCGGTTTGGTTGCTGGTTGAGACGACCGTTTTTTATCGACTGTTGAGCCGGGTCTGTTTGTGAAGGCGGATTGATACGTGGATCAAAGCGGGAAACTTCGTAAAGCGCGATCGCAGCGGCATTCGACACATTGAGGCTTTCTGCCTTTGGCCCTGTTGGAATTCTCGCTATCGCCGAGCAATGCTCAACTGTGCGCGGACGCAGACCCGAACCTTCCGCACCCAGCACAAGCACCAGGCCCGGACCGGCATGAGTGGCGATTTCCGTACCTAACCCGGTTCTGGCTTCCTTCGAAAGACCGATCACATGCCGACCCGCCTTTTTTAGCTCAATAAGCGTGTTGGCGATATTGGTCACGCGCAGGTGGGGAATGGTCTCTGCTGTTCCCGCCGCAGTTTTGCACAGGGCGCCGAAAAAAGGTGGGGATTTCCTGTTTTGCAGGATCACTGCGCGTGCACCGAAGGCGGCGCAAGAGCGCAGGATGGCGCCCACATTGTGCGGGTCGGTGATCTGGTCGAGCACCACCAGCAGACCATGGGTGGGATCAAGCACGGCACTGAGAGGTTCGGGCGCCAGCGCCCTTGTTTTCAGGGCAAAACCCTGATGCACCGCGCCTTCGGGCAATCGGGTGGTGATTTGGGTGGGTGTTTCTTCCTTGGCCAGTCTGGCGGATGTCTCACCTAGCTCGGCTCTTGCATTGCGTGTGACGTGCAAGGAGATATGATGTCTCATGGGATTGGCCAAGGCCGCCAGTACGGCGTGCCGCCCCCAGATCCAGCCCTGGCCAGGAGGAGTGAACCGGGTTGTGTTTCGTGCTGCATGTGGCTTTCTATCGGTATTGCGCCTGTGAAACGCCATCACTATGGTCCACGCTCCAAATTGGGGAGACGTCTCGTTAAAACCCTTGACGCTCCAGCGCAATCGCAGGATGTGACGCTCACGGATCTGGTTCAGCGTTTGGAGTCCCCGACCCGAGCGTTCTCGCGGTGATGCGAACCTTGTGGAGGGGTGGGAGAGTGGTTAAATCCAGCAGACTGTAAATCTGCCCGCTTCGGCGTACGCTGGTTCGAATCCAGCCCCCTCCACCATCCTTTAAGCGGGTGTAGTTCAATGGTAGAACGTCAGCCTTCCAAGCTGAATATGTCGGTTCGATTCCGATCACCCGCTCCAGACCTTCCCAAAGTACATCCGCGAAGATCTGAATAATTCGCGCCTTTCTGGAAACCGGTCATCGGTTGGGAAAGGGCTAAAACCTGGATGTTACACAGCGCTCACATGTGATGCGCGGCTCAAAGCAAAACTCCCAGGGCTTGCTTGGGTGATGTCCGAAATGCGCCACGATAAATAGACGGTCAGCATGGATGGGGCTGAAACTGCCCGTGCCCCTGTCGATTGGACTGTGGGCGCCTGCAGAGAAAACGCTTTGGGCCTTGCCAGCGGTCGGAACTGGCGTTATACCCTGCACCATAACCATGGCGTAGCTACCGGCGGTCGGATTGTCGGCCGGATGGCGCGCCTTCAGTTCATGTTCCAGCTTGAGGGTCTACGACGATGGCCAAGGAGAAGTTTGAGCGTACGAAGCCGCATGCCAACATTGGCACGATTGGTCATGTTGACCACGGCAAGACGACGCTGACCGCTGCGATCACGAAGTATTTCGGTGATTTTCGCGCC
>RKRX01000083.1 GCA_007571185.1 Oceanicaulis sp. | reverse complement strand
GCATATTTTCGGCACCGATGCGCAGGGGCGCGATCTGCTCGCTCGGGTTCTGGTGGGTCTGCGCATGTCCCTGATGGTGGGCGTGGTGGCGACTTTTGTCTCCCTGATCATCGGGGTGTTTTGGGGCGCAGTGGCTGGATTTGCCGGCGGGCGTGTAGACCAGTTGATGATGCGGGTCGTGGATGTCCTATACTCATTGCCCTTCATCTTCTTCGTGATCATTTTGATGGTGGTGTTCGGCCGGAATATCATCCTGATCTTTGTAGCCATCGGCGCAGTGGAATGGCTGACCATGGCTCGTATCGTGCGCGGTCAAACCATCGCGCTCAAAGGCATGGAATTCGTTGAGGCCGCTCATGCGGCGGGCGTGTCGCACCTGTCCATCATCGGTCGCCATATCGTTCCCAATGTACTAGGCCCGGTGGTGGTGTATGTGACGCTGACCATTCCGGTGGTGATTCTGGCGGAGAGTTTTCTGAGCTTTCTGGGACTGGGCGTGCAGGAGCCATTAACCTCGCTGGGCAACCTGATCTCCAACGGTGCGCGCGACATGGAGATCGCACCCTGGACGCTGATCTTCCCAGCCTTGACCATGATGATCACCTTGTTTTGTTTCAACTTTATCGGTGATGGGTTACGCGATGCCATTGATCCTAGGGATCGCTGATCCCTGCCGGAAGGTACAAGGCATGGCGGGGCAGGCAGTGGCGTCATTTACTGCTTGTCCGGGGTGAAAATGTGCCGATTGCAGGTGTATGGCCCGGTTTTGCTTGATCAACAGCGAGTGATGGTTTAGGACAGCCAGGCGCTGGTGGTTTGAATGGGCGTGTGTTTTAACCGAAGGGGCGGGTTTGTACGCTGCTGGACCGCTCGAGCTCGTGTGCTTGATCTCATGTATGACAATATCCGGGGAGTTTTCTCAATGACTTTCAGCCGACGTTTGGGCTTTCTTCTTGCTGTGGGTATTTCCGCACTCACCCTAGCGGCTTGCGGTGGCGGCGAAAGCGGTGACCAAGGCCGGGTGGTTCTTCACCGGGGCAACGGGGCCGAGCCGCTCTCCCTTGATCCTCACAAGGCTTCCGGCACCTGGGAAAACGATATTATCGGCGATATGTTCATCGGTCTGTTCACCGAGAATGTGGCGGCTGAACCGATCCCGGGCATGGCCGAGAGCTGGGAAGTGTCCGAGGATGGTCTCAGTTGGACTTTTACCCTGCGTGAGGCGGTATGGAGTGATGGCGAGCCTGTGGACGCCTATGATTTTGAGTTCGCCATGCGCCGGATCATGGACCCTGCAACTCTGGCGAACTACGCTTCTCTCCTCTATCCAATCCACAATGGCCGCAAGGTGAATGCGGGTGAACTGACGCCGGAGGAACTAGGTGTGATCGCGGTGGACGCGCGCACGCTACGCATTGATCTGGAATTTCCCGCGCCCTATCTGCCGGGTCTTCTGACCCACTACACCACCTTCCCGGTGCCGCAGCACGTTGTGGAGCGGCATGGTGACGACTGGATACAGCCCGCCAACATTGTCACCAACGGCGCCTATAAGCTGGTAAGCTGGCGCACAAATGATTTTGTGCATGTAGAGCGCAACGCGCTCTTCTGGGACAATGAAAACGTCTGCATTGACGAGGTTTTCTATTATCCCACCGTGGATGTCCCCGCCGCCGAACGTCGTGTCCGCAATGGGGAACTTGACCTGAATACGGACTTTGCCGGTCAGAATCTGGAGTTCTTGCGGCGCGAGATTCCCGATTATGTTCGGGTTCATCCTTATTTGGGCATCGTTTATTTCAGCTTCAACACCACTAAGGCGCCGTTTGACGATGTGCGTGTACGCCAGGCATTGTCCATGGCGATTGATCGCGATTTCATCGCTAATGACATCCTGCGTGCTGGTCAGACTCCCGCTTATTCTTTTGTGCCGCCCGGTGTGAGCGGTTATCCCCAAAAGGCCCGCATCAGTTGGGCGGATACGCCGGTGCAAGAGCGTCGGAGCATGGCGCGTGAGCTGTTGGAAGAGGCCGGTTTCGGTCCCGATAACCCCTTACGCTTTCAATATGCGCATCGCACCACCGGTGATAACCCGCGTGTGGCGCCAGTGGTGCAGCAGGACTGGAGCTTGATTGCAGATTGGGTTCAGCCTGACATCTTGGGTATCGAAACCCAGATACACTACGCCAACCTGAGGGCGGGTGATTACAGCTTGGGCGATGGCGGCTGGATCGGCGACTATAATGACGCCTACAATTTCCTGTTTCTGGGTGAGACTGACTCTGTACCCATGAACTATTCACGCTGGTCTAATGCCGAGTTCGACGCGCTGATCGATGAAGCTAACCGGACCCTGGATGCGGGGGCCCGCGGTCAGTTACTGGCGCGAGCTGAGCAAATATTGCTCGATGAAAGCCCGTACATGCCGATTGTGTATTACGTGAACAAGGCGTTGGTAAGCCCGGACGTGACAGGCTGGGTCGACAATCTGGTTCATATTCACCGGACCCGGTATATGTGCCGGGTCGATGCACAAATGGTGGTGGCTGAAACTGCGGGGGAGGCCGGGTGATGGGGTCGGCCCTGAGGCGCGTATGCCAGGAGCGATAAAGTTCTGGTCGGAGTAGCAGGATTTGAACCTGCGACCCCTGCCTCCCGAAGGCAGTGCTCTACCGGGCTGAGCTATACTCCGAACCAAGGCCGGGTGTATAAACCAAGGGATTTTCAAAAGGCAATGATATCCCCGCAGCGGGGCTACAGCGACCCCCCAGGTACAGCCGACGGCTTGCATTGCGGATCAGGCTGGAGTAGGTCTCGCCCCCGCGGTCAGCGCGCACCATGCAGATCATACAGTTGGGGCATCGCCAAGTGGTAAGGCAGCGGTTTTTGGTACCGCCATTCCCAGGTTCGAATCCTGGTGCCCCAGCCAATCTCTTACTGCACAAGCGGAATTTTCCGGTGGGATTCTCCAGTTTGAGTCACGTATTTTCGCTTCGGGCTGTGCGTGATCTGCACCCTAACCAAATGGTTAGCAGTTTGTTTGCAACTGCAAACAGATTTCGTGAATCTGTCTATGTACCCTCAGTTTCGAATTTATCAAGAATATCTTAATTGTCTTTTTTTCTTAAGTTTATCTGCTTTCCTGATAGAAAAAGGCGTGCCGTAAAATCACTGTGCACTTGCAGCAAAAGCAATACATAAGGTGTTCTTAACTGCAAAATAACCGTATCCGTGCGGTTGATCGGTGGTTCGAGCTGGTGTTAGCGTCCCCGTGGATCAGAGAGACGGCGATTACGCTATTGGTTGCGACCACGCCGGCTACTGTGAGGTAAAACGTGTCAATATGTCTGTGAGGCGAAACATGTCCGTGATGTTCAAAGGATTCTGTACGGTGCTCGTGTCTGGAGCCGCTGTTTTGGCTGTTGCAGGCGCCGTGCATGCTCAACTTGATGAGGCGATTGATGTCGCGCGCCGATCCACTGCCGATGGCGCCCAGGCCCAGGCCCAGATTGATGATCTGTCTATCGCTACCGACAACGCCGAGCGCGAATACCTGGCTGTGAATGAGCAGATTAAATCCCAGCGCGTAGCCATTGAGCAAAAAAACGTGTTTCTGCGGTCTCAGGCCAATGAGCTGAATGCGCTGGAGAGCCAGCTCGAACGGGTAGGCAACATTGAGCGTGATCTGACGCCAATGCTGCTGGAGATGTTCAATGCTTTGGAGGACTTTATAGGCGGTGATATGCCGTTTCTGACCGATGTGCGTGCGGGGCGACTGGATCGGATCCGCAGGGATCTGGGTGATGCGGCCATTTCTCCGGCCGAGAAGTATCGGGTGCTGCTGAACGCTTATGAAATCGAATCTGCATATGGTCGTTCCCTGAATGTATACTCTGAAGAAGTGCTGATTGACGGTATCCCGCAAGAAGCCAGCATCCTGCAGATGGGGCGTATAGCCCTGATCCGGGCGGTGGAAGGTTCCTATGAAGTCATGACCCATGACAATCGCGCTTGGCGGCCGGTTCCCGGTTCCATGACCGCCAATGTTCAGCGCGCCTTCCGCATCGCGAACGAAGTCACCACCCCAGATATTTTCGTCGCCCCGCTGCCAGGTCCGGCGGCTCAGTAGTCGATTGAGACGGGAAAGTCAGATCATGAAACGCATTCTTACCGCATTCGCCGCCGTCTCGCTAGCCGCGGGCGCTGCATTCGCCCAAGCGGACCGCGAACCTGTAACCTCTATCGATCAGTTGCTTGAGCGTGTCCGTCAGGATAGCCGGAATGCCACTGCCGAGAACCAGCGTCGCCTCCAAGAGTTTCGCGCTGAGCGGGACCGTCAGACGGCTCTGCTGAACGAGGCCCGCCGTACTCTGGCACGCCTGGAGGCTGAAGCCGATCGCCTTGACAACCAGTTTGAAGTCAACCTGGAACGCATCGCTGAATTGGACGCCCAGTTGCGCAAAGAACAGGGCGCCTTCGGTGAGCTGTTCGGTGCTGCTCGTCAGGCTGCTGGTGAATTTGGCTCCATCGTTGAAGCTTCGCTGGTTTCCGCCCAGTTCCCGAACCGTCATGCGCCGCTTGCGGCCCTGGCTGAAAGTCGCACTTTGCCTGATCGTGTCGAATTGGACGCCATTTGGAAGACTATGATCGGGGAAATGCAGGCTCAGGGTCAGGTTGTTACTTTCTCCACCCGTGTTGTGGGTCTGAACGAAGGCCAGCCGCTGGATGTCACCCGCGCGGGCGTGTTTATCGCTATCGCTGATGATGGCGGCCCGCTGTTCATCAACTGGACTTCGGACGACAACAACCGCTCAGCCGGTTACCGTCTGGCCAATCTGGAGCGTCAACCGACCTCCGGCGCCATCGCCGGAGCTGCCGCGGCCTTGCTGAAAGCCCAGCCAGGTGAAATTGTCGGCGGGCCGATTGACCCATCTCGCGGCGCTCTGCTGCAGATATACAAGGATGTCCCGAACCTGTCCCAGCGTTTTGAACAGGGGGGCATCGTGGCGAAAATCATTGCTGCTCTTCTGATCTTCTCGGCCGCCTTCGGAATTGTTCGCTTGGTGATGCTCTTGCTGACCGGCTCTGCGATCACTGCTCAAAAGCGCCGTTCGACCGCATCGGGCTCTAACCCGCTTGGTCGCGTTATGCTGGCGTATGAGCAAGTCAAGGATCGTCCGATCGAAACGATTGAGTTGAAGATCGACGAAGCGATCCTGCGTGAAACGCCCAGGCTGGAATTTGGTCTGAACTTCCTGAAGCTAGCCGCCGGCGTCGCTCCACTGCTCGGTTTGTTGGGCACCGTGACCGGAATGATCCGGACCTTTACCCAGATCACCCTGTTTGGGACCGGTGATCCCAAGATCATGGCTGGCGGCATTTCCGAAGCGCTAGTGACCACTGTGTCAGGTCTGATTGCGGCGATCCCGCTGTTATTTATCCACTCGTTCGCTGCAAGCTTTGCGCGTGGCGCGCAGCAGACCCTAGAAGAGCAGGCGGCAGGCATCATCGCACGTCACGCTGAAGAATCCTCTGCTCGTCAATAGTCAATTAAGGGTGTTGGGTTGATGGATTTTTCAGGTGCTCTCACAGGTCTCCAGGAGTTCCTGGAACGCGGTGGTCCGATCCTGACCTGGATCATGGCTCTGACCTTCGTGATGTGGGCGTTCATCCTGGAGCGGTTGGCCTATTTCAGCTTTGCACACAAAGGTATTACAAG
>RKRX01000027.1 GCA_007571185.1 Oceanicaulis sp. | reverse complement strand
GGCGTGGGGATAGCCAGCGCCCCCAACGCCCCGCTCAGGCGCGCCCTGTGCCGTTGCCAGCGTCGCATCCGCCCCGCCTCAACCCGCATGGTTTCAAAGGCGCCATCCCCAAGCAGAAAGCCCCGATCCGCCGGGCTGATCCGGGCCTGATCCTCGTTCAATAGTGCGCCATTCAGCCAGACCTGCGCCATCAGCATGCCTCAATCGCCGATTTGAGCGCCGCCGCCTTGGCGTGGGTTTCCTCCAGCTCGGCACGGGGGTTGGAATCGATAGTAATCGCCCCGCCCGAACGGACCTCAACCCGCCAATCTACTCCATCATGAACAAAGATGGCGGTGCGAATCATCACATTGAAATCGGCCGCGCCACTGTGCGCGATCCAGCCCAGCGCCCCGCAATAAGCGCCCCGGCTTTCGCCCTCGAGTTCGGCAATAATCTCCATGGCGCGCACTTTCGGCGCTCCCGTAATTGAACCCGGAGGAAAAGTCGCCTCAATCAGGTCAAACACATCCCGTCCCGGTTGCAATTCCCCTTCCACCACCGACACTAGATGATGAACATTGGTGAAACTTTCCACAGCAAACAGTTGCGGGCAGATCACACTGCCCGGCTTGCTGATGCGCGAAAGATCATTGCGCATCAGGTCCACGATCATCAGGTTTTCCGCCCTGTCTTTTTCAGAACACGCCAACGCCTCCGCCTCGTCCCGGTCCGCCGCCGGATCAGCGCGCCGGGGGCGCGTGCCCTTGATGGGACGCGCCTGCACCCGGCCCTGTGTATCCAACCGGACAAAACGCTCAGGAGAATTGGTCACGATCACCTGGTCAGGGCCCAGTCTGAACCAGGCCGAGAACGCAGCCGCGCTGTCACGGGCAAGTCTTTGGAACACGGCATAGGGCGCAGATTCACCCTCAACTACACCTCGGAAAGGTTGGGAAAGATTCACCTGGAACACGTCACCGGCGCGCACATAATCGCGCACAGCTTCCACCGCGTTCAGATAGCGCGCCTCGGTCCAGACCGGGCTCAGCGCACCTGCATAAGACCGGACGGACGATGAACGGGCGATGGAGCGTTCAAGACGCGCTAGCAACCGGCTGGCCGCAACCGGCTCTCCCCGGGTGCGTACCCTGCGTTCAGCATGATCAAAAACTAAAACCGCTTCATACCAGCCCATAGCCAGAACCGGCCCGTCTGAAAGACCCGGCGGGCAAGCAAGCGCCCGCTCAATCCCTCGTCCCAGATCATAAGCAAGCAACCCCGCATAGCCGCCCTCAAACCCAGCGCTATCATACCGGGCAGGTCGGAATGAAGCCCGCAGACGGTTCAGCGCCCGGACCGGGTCGCGCTCCTCAAGCGTGAAGGCGGGTTCAGCGCACAGATAGCTGTAACGGCCGCGCGATTCCATCCCGCCACCGTAGAGCAAGAGCGTGTAGGGCTGGTCCTCAAACCCGGCGAGAGCGTCAACGGGATCAATCCAGTCTAGTGCCACAGGCGCCACCGACATTGTCGTCACAAGATTTTCAACCGTCCGGGCTGAATCTCAGAGGTTTCACGGGATGGACCCGGTCCACACGCGCCGAGCCGACGGACATTGTGAACGCGAGGTAGAAGCGAAACACGATCAGTCATGCTTCCGCACTAAACGCGCAAGGGCTGAACGACAAGGGCTGGCGCACCGTCTCGTGCGTTCGGACGCCCACCACATATCCACCCTCTTGTAATCGGACTGGTCCGCACATTCAGCGGACAGCCGGAGAAACAGGGAAAACACCCTTCCACAGTGCAATATCAGGCGTTATTTCACGGCAATAACACGCCATCAACGGACGTTCCATGACCAACCCGGCGCCCTTCCCCCATATCTGGACCGTTCTAAAGTTCGGCGGCGTTTCTGTGGCCAAACCGGAAAACTGGACCGTGATCGCCGAGCTGGCGAAAACACGGCTCAAACAGGATCAACCTGGCAAAAAGATCAAGGTGCTGATTGTGCATTCAGCGATCGCCGACGTCTCCAACCGGCTTGAAGCTTTGCCTGATCAAGCGCTGGCCGGAGATGTCGGCGACCTGATCGCCGATCTCAAACAAACCCATCTGGACTTTGCCGCCGCTGCCGGATTGGACGGCGCCACGCTTCTGACTAAGCCTTTCGCAACCCTTGATCATCTGACTGCCGGCATTGCCCTGGTGAGAGAAGCCAGCCCACGCATCCGCGCCGAGCTGTTGGCGCTGGGTGAGCAGATGGCCGGCATGTTGGGCCTGGAACGGCTTAAGCAGGAAGGGCTCGACCCCGCCAAACTGGATGCAAGGGATGCGCTTGAGGCCGTCTCTTACGGGCTTGATGCCGGCAGTTACCTGTCCAATACGGTCAGCGATGGTCCCGACCCCGCGCTTCAGGATCGACTTTCCGATGCTGATCTGGTGTTGACCCAGGGCTTTGTGGCGCGCAACAACCGGGGTGAAACTGTGCTTCTAGGCCGGGGGGGGTCGGATACATCAGCAGCGTATTTCGCCGCCAAGCTCAATGCCGCCAAGCTGGAGATATGGACCGATGTGCCGGGTCTGTTCAGTGCGGATCCACGCCTGACCCCGGGCGCGCGCCTGCTTAAGGCGCTTTCTTACGAGGAAGCTCAGGAAATCGCCACCATGGGCGGCAAGGTGCTGCATCCGCGCTGCATCGGCCCGGTTCGCCGTGCAGGCGTTCCTGTGGAGGTGCGTTCCACCTTGCAGCCTGGTTTGGCTGGAACGATGATCACTTCCAAGCCCGGCGATGACGCGCCACAACTCAAGGCCGTATCGGTAAAATCAGGCCTCCGCCTGGTGGTCATGGAAGGCGCCGGCATGTGGCGTCAAGTCGGTTTCCTCGCTGATGTATTCGCCTGTTTCAAGCAGTGCGACGTTTCGGTGGACCTTGTATCCACCTCCGAGACCAATGTCACTGTCAGTCTCGATCCCGAGCCCGGTCTAAATCAGAATCGATTAGACCGGCTGCGTACTGTGCTTGAGCCACTCTGCCGGGTGAAAATAATTGAGGATGCTGCAGCGGTGTCACTGGTGGGCTATGGCGTGCGCCGGATTCTCCACAAGCTCGCCCCGGCGCTGGAAATGTTCCAAAACAAGCCGATCCGGCTGGTCAGTCAGGCCGCCAACGATCTCAACTTCACAGTGGTGGTGGATGGTGCAGAAGGCCGGTCCCTGGCCGCACGTCTGCATGAGGAACTCATTGCGCCTGCACCCTCCAGCCCCGTCTTCGGACCTAGCTGGGCGGAAATCAATCACACCGAATCCACCAGAACGCAGGGCGCCAAATCCTGGTGGATCACCAAACGGAACGCTTTGCTTGATCGAGCGCCGGAAACAGGCGGGCGGTATGTCTATGACCTGGAGACCGTGGCCGGTCGCGCCCGGGATGTCGCCAGCATGATCAGCGTGGACCGGACATTCTTCGCCATGAAGGCCAACGCGCACCCGGAGGTGCTCAAGACCATCTGGACCGCCGGGTTAGGCTTTGAGTGTGTTTCGCCTGGTGAAATCAAACATTTGATCACGCTTTTCCCCGATCTGGATCCTGGGCGGATTCTGTTCACGCCCAATTTCGCAGCGCGCCATGAATATGCCGCGGCCTTGGAGTTAGGCGTCAATCTGACCATTGACGGATTGCATCCGCTGACCGAATGGCCTGAAATGTTCAAGCGCACCGAGTTGATCCTGCGTATCAACCCCGATCGTCCTCGGGGCCATCACCAGCACGTACAAACTGCCGGTCCCAGGGCGAAGTTCGGTATTCCGCTCGACCAGCTGGACACGGCTCGGCAGGCGGCGGCCAATGCCGGAGCCAAGGTCATAGGTCTTCATGCGCATGCCGGATCAGGCGTTGTTGACGCTGCTCACTGGCGAGAGATGGGCGCCATACTCGCCAGGGCGGCGGAGGATTTTGAGGATGTACGCCTGCTGAATGTGGGTGGCGGCCTGGGCGTGCCTGACAGCACCCAAGCGTCAGCGCTCGACCTCAAAGCGGTGGACGCCCTGCTCGGCGCCCTTAAACACGTCCCGCCCGGTTATGAAATCTGGATGGAGCCCGGCCGCTATTTGGTCGCGGAAGCGGGGGTGTTACTCTCCAGGGTCACCCAGATTAAACAGGCTTTCGGCACGCGTTTCATTGGCCTGGGCGCGGGGATGAACTCGTTAATTCGTCCGGCGCTTTATGGCGCCCGTCATGAGATTGTGAATCTGACCCGGTTCGATCATCCCGGCGTGAGCTTGGTCTCCATTGTGGGCCCGATCTGTGAAAACGCGGATATTCTGGGCACAGACCGCCTGATGCCGGAAACCGAGGAAGACGACGTGATCGCCATCACCGGAGCGGGCGCCTATGGCGCGGTGATGGCCAGCCGATATAATCTGCGAGAGCCTGCCGATGAAGCGGTGATCAGGTAAGGCGCCCGGCGCACACAGGTCGCGCCGGACTTTGCGATTAAAGCGACCGAATCACCAGATCCGAACACGCTGTTCCGGCGGCAGATAAAGCTCATGCTCCTCGGTCACCCCGAACGCCTCATACCAAGCGTCCAGATTGCGAACTACGCCATTGATGCGGTAACGGGGCGGGCTGTGCGGACCCTGCACCAACTGGGCGCGCAGCGCATCCTCGGTGTAAAGGTTGCGCCAGACTTGAGCCCAACCCAGGAAGAAGCGCTGATCACCCGTCATACCGTCAATCACCGGCGCTTCACCGTCGTAGACTTCGTCCACATATTGACGCCAAGCCGTGTAAGCCATCTGCAGACCACCGAGATCGCCAATGTTCTCACCCATGCTCAGGCGGCCGGAGACGCACATGCCGTCAATCGGGCAGAAACCATCGTACTGTTCAGCCAGAACCGCAGAGCGCTCCTCAAAACGCCTGTTGGTTTCCTCCGTCCACCAATCGCGCAGACGTCCTTCAGAGTCATAGCGGCGGCCATTATCGTCAAAGCCATGGCCAATCTCGTGACCGATCACGCCGCCAATGCCGCCAAAATTGATTGCAGGATCAGCATTGGAGTCAAAAAAGGGAGCCTGCAGGATGCCTGCAGGGAAAGTGATCTGGTTTTGCAGCGGGTTGTAGCTGGCGTTCACGATCTGCGGCGGCCAGTTCCACTCGCGCGGGTCCACCGGGTTGGCCAAGTCTTCCAGCTGATCCGCCCAGCCCTTCTCCGCCATGCGTATGCGGTTGCCAAAATAGTCATCCGCGATAATCTCCAAGCCTTCGTAAGTATCCCAGACCTCTGGATAGCCGATGCGCGGCTCGAAAGTAGAGAGCTTGGTCAGAGCTTCCACACGGGTCTCCTCATCCATCCACTCTAACTGCTCCAGACGCCCCTCGAACGCCACAATCAGGCGGTTGACCAGATCTTCCATCTGGGTCTTGGAACGTGGCGGGAAATGGCGTTCCACATAAATCTGCCCCACAGCATGGCCCAAGGCGCCGCCCACCAAGTTGACACCTCGACGATCACGTGGACGCTGTTCTTCCTGACCACGCAAGGTCTGGCCGAAAAGCTCAAAACTTGCCTGGTCAAACTCAGCCGGGAGCCAGGAAGCACGGTCGGAGATGAAGTGAAAAACCATCCACGCTTTCAACGTCTCGATATCAGTGTCCGCGAAAATCGCCGAGGCGGCTTCGATCGCGGTAGGTTGGATGACGATCAGATCTTCAATGTCCAGCCCCAGTGACTGAGCCCCTTCGATAAAGTTGAAGGACGGCGCCAGGGCGGCCAACTCCTGAAGGGTCATCACATTGTTGGTCTTGGTGACGTCGCGACTATCC
>RKRX01000074.1 GCA_007571185.1 Oceanicaulis sp. | reverse complement strand
GTCCCTCCGCCAGCTCGTCAATTTCGGCGATTTTATGCCATTGCAAATTGTTCGCACTACCGTTCATGATGTCCTCCTGTTGCTTGTTGTTGTATTTATCAGGCCCTCTGCGACAGTAAATCTGATTTTTTGCTTGAGTCTGCTTTCACGTCAGTGTCAGCTTGCTTTTGATCGGAGTACGCGGTCAGCATGCTGCGCAATAAGCAAGAGGATGCCCATGAAGAAAATCGCGATTGCGGACTGGGAGACACTGCCTGATCGGGATCCCCAGCATGCCCTGGCAGCCAATGTGGACCTGGTGCTGGTGCGTTATGATAACGCTGTCTCGGTGCTCTATGGCCGCTGCCTGCATCGTGGCGCCCTGATGGCGGACGGGTTTGTGCGAGGCGATGACCTGATCTGTGGCGTGCATGACTGGGATTACCGCTATGAAACCGGCGTTTCCAGCTATGACAACGCCGAGGCGTTATACAAGTTTTCAAGCTGGATTGAAGACGGCTCAGTCTGGGTCGATGAAGACGAAATCGCGGCCTGGCATGACGCCAACCCCCAACCTTTTGATCGCAACGCCTATCTGGGCAACTACCAGGATACGCATGGCGAAGAGACCGAACCCCATAACAAGATGATACAATCTTATGCTCGCGATGGTCTCGGCAAGGTCGGCCATCACGGCATAGTGGACGCCATGGGCGTGCCGCGACAGCAACTTCCCGACTGGGACGATATCCAGATTCTCACTGCCCAGTTGCACCGCCCACCGCTTCTTGATGATCATCCCGTTGACACTTCGGTGGTTATCGGCCCCAACGCTCGCAAACCACTCAGACTCGATATCCCGTTGTTTGTCTCAGATATGAGTTTCGGCGCGCTGTCCAAACCCGCCAAGATGGCTCTGGCGCGCGGGGCCGAGCTTGCCGGCTCCGGCATTTGTTCCGGCGAGGGCGGCATGCTGCCCGCCGAGCAGGAGAGCAATACACGCTATTTCTATGAACTGGCCTCGGCCCGGTTCGGGTTCAGCTGGGACAAGCTGAGCAGGGTGCAAGCCTTCCACTTCAAAGGCGGGCAGGGCGCAAAGACCGGCACTGGCGGTCATTTGCCCGGTCATAAAGTTGTCGGTGAGATCGCTCGGGTGCGCGGACTGGAGGAGGGACAGCCGGCCGTCTCACCTGCTCGCTTTCCCGACTGGACTGATTGCAGGCAGATCCGGGATTTTGCAGACGAGGTGCGCAGCCGGACCGGCGGCATTCCCGTCGGTTACAAACTTTCCGCCCAGCATGTAGAGGCTGACATTGACGCCGCGCTTGAGGTGGGGGTGGATTACATCATCCTTGATGGTCGTGGCGGCGGCACCGGTGCGGCTCCGGTCATCTTTCGGGACAATATTTCCGTGCCCACCATCCCCGCTCTGGCGCGCGCCCGTCATCATCTGGACCGGATAGACCGACGGGATGTCACCTTGATCATCACGGGTGGTCTGCGAAAACCGGCTGATTTCGTGAAAGCTCTAGCGCTTGGCGCCGATGCAATCGCGGTATCCAACGCCGCCATGCAGGCGATCGGATGCATCGCCATGCGCGCTTGCCATACCAATAATTGTCCAGTAGGCATCGCCACCCAGAGACCTGAACTGGTCAGTCGGCTGGTAGTGGAAAAATCAGCGCAGCGCCTGAAGAATTTTTTCGAGGCTTCAGTCGAGTTGATGAGCGTGATGTCCCGGGCTTGCGGTCATGAACGATTAAGCGATTTTAATCGAACCGATCTGACGACCTGGAAACGCGAAATGAGTGACCTGACCGGTATAACCTATGGCGGTCTGGCGGGGAGGGGCCGGGCATGACTCCCGAGCTGGCCAGTATGATTTGGGGCGTCATCGGTATTTATCTGGGCGTTGGCGTCATCATGGCGCTGGTGTTCCTGATCATACTGATCAAACGGGCTTCGCTTGGTGCGCGCACCGCCGCTCCTTTGCAGATGCGGTTGGTCATTTTCCCCGCCTGCGTTTTGCTCTGGCCTATTATCATTGTGCGCGGTCTGACCGGCGCACCCGGGGGAGGCGACCATGAAGCGTCCGCTTAGACGTCTACACCTGGTGTACTGGCTTATCCTTGTTCCGGTGCTGTTGTCGCTGATCGCCTATGCTCTCACACGTCCGCAAAACAGCCCGCAGATTTCCGATGACAACCTGTTCACAGCGGTCAAAGGAGAGCCGTTATGAGCGTCGGTTTCAAAGCGGTTCAGTGGACGTCTTTCAAACGCAGATATGATTGTGTGCTCTGGCTTTCGGCGCTGACCATGACCGGGGTTTTCATTACGGTGACTCACTTCACCACGCCTGA
Organism: Oceanicaulis sp.; assembly: GCA_007571185.1. Taxonomy (GTDB): domain Bacteria; phylum Pseudomonadota; class Alphaproteobacteria; order Caulobacterales; family Maricaulaceae; genus Oceanicaulis. The sequence goes on along the minus strand of RKRX01000074.1, from coordinate 3,474 downwards.
AGGTGAAAGCTTTCATCCGGTCCAGCTGGTGATGCGCGCCTGCGCTCTGACCGCCTTCATTTTACTCACTTTCACCCTGTCGATCGGCCCGCTAGCCCGGTTATCAGACCGCTTCAAACCTCTCTTGTATAATCGTCGTCATCTGGGCGTGACGGTGTTTGGGTTCGGGCTGGTCCACGTCATACTCGTGGTGATGTGGTATCATGGTTTCTCTGATACCAATCCCCTTATATCTCTCATTTCCATGAACCCCAACTATAACCGTATCTACGGTTTTCCTTTTGAATCATTGGGTTTGGTTGCTTTTTTCATTCTTTTTCTCATGGCGTCAACCAGTCATGATTTCTGGAATGATCTGTTGAGCGCGCCTGTATGGAAATGCATCCATATGCTGGTTTATCCTGCCTATGCTCTGCTCGTGGCGCATGTGATTTTGGGTGCGTTGCAGGATCAAAAAGGGGTGATCCTGGCTCTGCTCGTGTCCGTCGCTACGCTCTGGCTGATTGCGCTTCACCTGTTCACGGCCATTCGTGAATTACGCCATGACAGATTGGCCGACCGGCCCGAAGTCGAGGGTTGGCTGGATGCCGGGCCGGCCTTATCCATTCCCGACGGTCGCGCCGTCATGATCGCAGTTTCCGGAGGAGAGCGCATCGCGGTCTTCCGCGACGGGTTAAGAATCGCTGCGCTCAGCGGCGTCTGCCGACACCAGAACGGCCCTCTAGGTGAGGGGCATGTCATCAAGGGCTGTGTGGTTTGTCCCTGGCACGGTTGGGAATACCGGTTGGAAGATGGTTGCGCCCCGGCTCCGTTCACAGAGAAAATTTCCACCTATCCCGTCCGATTGACCGGCGATCGGATAGAGGTCAGAGCCGCACCCTTGCCGCCCGGAACCCGGTCCGAACCCGTGCTTTTGTCTGAGGGAATTGTCTGATGTTCCGTCCCCCACTGCATCCGCGCATCTCCACCGATCCTTTTGTCGGCTATCTGGACACGCCCGAAATTGATCGTCGTTTTCTTCTGGGATTGAGTGCGGCGGGTCTTCTGGGCGCATCAGCCCTGACCGCCGTCATAGCCGGGCTCCAGCGCGGGGCGGGGCGCGGGGATTGGGATATGCGCACACGGGTCAGTTTCAGCGGCATCATCTCCACCGCTCCATACCCTCATATCCGGGTGATGGAATCGGGGCGGGTACGCACCATTCTGCTCGGTTGTGAGACCAAATGCGGGGTGCGAGAACGATTGGACGCCATCACCTATGCCGGCGGCGCGGCCACGGTCACCGGCACGCTGATTGAGCGTGATGGCTACGCTATGCTGGCTGTACCGGATGGAGTGGGCTGGCTGGATTTCGACCAGACCGCACCCGCGCTGCCCCAGCCTCAAATCCGCATGCTGGACGCCGCTGTACTCACAGGAGAAATACTCGACGCCAAATGCTGGTTCGGCGCAATGCGGCCCAATGAAGGACTCAGCCACAAGGCTTGCGCCACATTGTGCATCGCCTCGGGGATACCGCCTTATTTCGGGGTGAGGGACCGCCGCAATCGTGAGCGCGCTCTGATGATCACCGATACGGCGGGCGATCCTCTGATTGACGGGATTTTGCCCTTTGTGGCCGAACCGGTGCGCGCGCAAGGCGCATTGGTCCACTCCGACGACCTTATCCAGTTCCGAATGGATCCAGAAACTCTTGAACGCGTCTAAAGGGACTGTCTTTGAATCAACGATCTCGTTTCCCGGGTTTGCTATGGGAATTATACGCAAAAGTGCCATAGCATATTCTGTCAAGCGTAAAATCACAAGCATCAATCTCAACACATGCGAACTTTACCCCATCAGATGTCACCCAAACAGGCGACACCCTGATTATTTAGCAAATTCAGGTCCATAACACCAAAAATTTAACACAACAAGGCGCTGGTTGAATCACAATCAGTTTTTTCAGCTAACAATGTCCAGAATAAAGGCTTAAGTCATCGGACGAGCTAATGAACACAACCCGTTATCAGCTATCAAATCAACATAGCGAAGTCTTTTGTTCACCATACTGGCAACAAGCCCGCTCATTTGAACAAGGGTGTCTTGTGGGCGAACATTGTGCCTGCCGACAAACTCATCAACATAGCGTTGCAAGTGTTTGGGCGACATTTTGTGATAAACACCGATGGACGCCCGTTTGAGCGTTGCCCAGAACGACTCAATGGAGTTGGTGTGAACCTGTTTGCGTACATATTCACCTGCGCTGTGATTAACTGATTCGTGTGGGCGATCAATACCCTTAGGCTGCTGATTCATCGGTATAGAGTTTTGCGCCCTCAACGAGGTGTTTGTTGACAAACCCTTGGAGTGTTGGCCTGTCAGCGTTCGTGATGACCCGGGCAATAACCGATTTGCTTACACGGTCCTTAAGCCCGGCAATTACAGATTTACCCGTTCCACCGCGACCTGCATTGAGTTTCTTGCTCTCATGCTTGTTCTTTTCCCGGCCGCCCATACAGGTTTCATCAGCTTCAGCGGGCCCAGCAAACAAATTCTGTGGATTGGAGTAAGCCTTGCGAAGGCGATGCAGCACGAACCACGATGTGCCTTGTCTCACGCCCAATTCCCGATGCAGTGCTGTTCTATCTCGGTCAGCATCATCAGGCGATGGCGCCCTGCATTGTCTACGAATTCGATTTCGATCGGCAGGGGAATAGAACGTATCAGCCTTCGTTTACCATTTGCTGACAGGGTGAAAGCACACAGCTGGTGAGAAGCAAGGCGTGGCCACCGCAGGGGCGCTTGCTCAGAAAGCACACGCAGTCTCGTTTACGTCTTTGGCGCGACGAACCTTGAAAGGGCGTCGAGGCTTTCGTTGGTGAGTTCCCAAGGATGGACGATCTCCTTTTCTCACATCTCACATGCGATGCAACGTCCAAAAGGCTGGCAGCCCATCCATCAACCCCACGGACGTCTTGGTTTCATCCTACCGCCAGACGGGCATCTCGTAGAGTGCCCGTCATCGCATGGCAACCGACTGGATTCCACCTAGGGGGTTTGCATCGCCCCGGTCGTGGTCGCGTGGTCGGCTGGTGTCGCGGCGTCATGATCGGGGACCCGCTTCCACGGCATCCTTCCTCGGGCCACCAGCAGATCGGCCATCTCCGCCTTGTTCATCCGTTCTCCTCCCCTGCCATCTTGCCCTGTCCTGCTCTCCGGTTATCCGTAGGACATAGCGCCAGTCAACGGCAGCTCAAGAAGAGAGATCGCATCGCGGACGATACCGGTTTCCACACCAACTTTCGCCCGGTCCAGCCACTCGTCAAGCTTCGGCCAGCGGCCGACAGGGTCGCGGGCGATCAGTGTTGCGGGGCCTAGTATGACAAATCATGTTGCTATATCCGTATGTAAGATGGATAATAGGGCATGGTTCACGATCAGCGATCTGCCCTGTCAGGCTATGTCAGCGGCCTGCTGTCCTCCGGCCGGACG
>RKRX01000134.1 GCA_007571185.1 Oceanicaulis sp. | reverse complement strand
GGAAGAATCTGGGCGGGATGGATCAGCGTCTTGCCGTCAAAGCCCATGCGTTGCCCCCGCTGCGCCTCTTCGACCAACCCCGATTCATCCTTGTAAGCATTGAACACTGTATCCAGCGCCGCCAACCCGCTCGCCCGTGCAGCCAGCACCAGACGGGCCAGATGAGGTTCAAGCGCCGCGCGACGGTGAGGACTTTCAGGCAGTCGAAGGGTGGCCGCCAGGTCATTGGCGCCGCCGATCAAGGCTTGTAGCCGGTTCTGGTGCGCCTCGCGGCTGATCTCATCCACATTCTGGATGGCGCGCGGGGTCTCAATCATCGCCCAAACAGGCCCCTCGAAACCAGCCTGATCAAGACGCCTTCGGCTTTCGGTCAGCTGATCTGGGGTCTCAAGCTTGGCGATCAGCACCGCATCGGGCTGAGTGCGGACGGCTACGGGTATATCCAGCGCCAGCGCAGGGGCGTCCGGTTCGGAAATCCTCAGAACAGCCCGCTGGCCCGCAGCCTTGAGGCGAGGGATGGCGGCTTCGGCATTCAGGCGCGCCTGAGCCTTCCGCGCGGGTGCGACGGCGTCTTCCAGGTCGACCAAAATCGCATCGGGGGTGAGATTGAGCGCCTTTTCAAGCGCACGCGGTTTATCCGCTGGGACAAACAGGGCCGAGCGTATCAGGATGGGGAAACGGGAATCATCAATCATGACATCCAGCCTTACACAAGCCCCATGATCGGCGCCACTCCTCAACTTGCCTCATCGCGCTCTGTCAGGCGTTTGATCATCACCGCTCTCTCTCTGCTTGCCAGGTTGATGCGCTTGGTGTTAGGCGCCGGGATATGAACATTGAAGTCTATGGTACGCTGGCGCCGGGCTTTGAGCGGGTCGCCGAGGTGTTGGAGCAGAATTTCGCTGAGCGCAATGAGCTGGGTGCAGCCTTCACCCTGATCAGGAACGGAGAGATTCTGGTAGACATTCACGCTGGCTACGCTGACCGCAGGTTTGCTCAACCGTGGACAAGGCGTACCATCGCGCCCGTGTTTTCAACCGGTAAGGCGGTCGTCGCACTGGTGGTCGCTTGGCTGGCGGATCAGGGGCGGCTCAATTATGATGCGCCGGTGGCGTCGATTTGGCCCGAGTTCGCTCAAGCGGGTAAGGAAACCATCACTCTGGCCCAGGCGCTGTCACACCAGGCGGGGTTGCCCGGTTATCCGACCGGGATGGAGGCCTCGGACTGGTTTGATCGTGAGTTGATGGAATCGCGTTTTGCGGCCATGGCGCCGCTCTGGCCGCCGGGCGAGGGCTCGGGTTATCATCCGGTCAGTTATGGCGTGATCGCCGACGCCGTGGTGCGTCGGGCAGATGAAAAGAATCGTACGATTGGTGCGATTTTGCGCGATGTGCTGTGCGGTCCGCACAACGTGGATTTTCATATCGGCATGCCCGAATCCGATCATCATCGGGTGGCCGAACATGTTCTTCCACCCCGTCCGCCTTATCTTGGAACATTCAATGAGTATCGTTCCGCCGCCTTTCTCAAACCCTGGTCTTCGCCGGGCCGGCGCGGTGCTGTGATCTGGCGTTCGGCTGAACTGCCCGCCGCCAACGGGCACGGATCGGCGAACGCCGTCGCTCGCCTGATGTCAGTGTTCGCGCAAAACGGCCGGTATGAGGGAGCCGTGCTTCTTGCCCCGGAAACGGTTCAGGCTGCACTCAAGCCACGGGTGAGCGGTCTGGACAAGGTGCTTCCTTTCGATCTGTCATTTGCAGCCGGCGTGATGATTAACCGGGATTCGGCAGCCTTTGGCCCGGAACCGCAGACGGTGGGCCACTACGGTTTTGGCGGATCATGCGGATTCGCCGATCCGGTGCGGGGGCTGTCGGGCGCCTACGTCATGAACCGGCAGATGGATGTGTTGGTGGGCGATATACGCGCCAAGGCGCTGATTGAAGCCGCTTATGGCTGTCTGTAACTGATGTGCGGCTTGGTTCGACAGCGAAGACGCCGCATGGACATCCACGCAGCGTTTCACCGTCAGAAGTCTGAACCGGAATCAATCAGTCGAACACCTTCAGATTCACCGCCTTGGATCCCTTGCCGCGGCGATCGGGTTCGGTGTCGAACTCCACGCGTTGGCCATCGCGAAGATCGTCGATGCCAGCGGCCTTGAGGGCGGTGACGTGGATGAACACGTCCTTGCTGCCTTCGTCGGGAGTGATGAAGCCGAAACCTTTCTCGGCATTAAAGAATTTAACGGTACCCATAGTCATAAGGGTGGATCCTTTTCCAGCGATCCGCGCAGCGTCCCGCGCATACGGAAAGAGCGCGCAGCGTCCCACGCGCGGCATGCGGATTGCGGTCGGGGAAAGCAAGTTCGAGAGGTCCAGAGCGCCTGAATTCTCGCAACAATTCTCCACCGGGCCCTAAGTTCAAGCCGCTTGTGCGCAGAGAGTATGCACGAAACTGTTCCGCCTTGCAACCCCGCCATTTTGCATGGCGAAGGCTCGAGTGTTGAACTGCTCGGTGGTTCAGCGGCGGCGCCAGCGCAACTCCTTGCAGGGACGGTCATGCGGGCTGCGAGAGGCGCTCACGTGCGTTCACATTGGCTTGATTTGCGCCTGTTGATGCTTTTCCTATCTTCCGATTCGAGTGCATGATGTGAGGCATCCAATTGCATGCAGCACAAACAGAGGAGGATCAAGATGATCCGTTCCGTAATGATTGCACTGGGGCTGAGCCTGGTTCCGGTGAGCGCGCAGGCGCAGTCGGCGATAGAGGCGGCGTCCGAATCGGCATCCCAGTTTGGTCCGGTGGTCGGTGCTGTCGCACCTCCATTCAGCGTCTCGGATGCGACCGGTCAGATTCGCACAGTCGCTGATCTGAGCGGTGAAGAAGGTGTGGTGATCTATTTCAACCGATCACTGGGCTGGTGCCCGTTCTGTCTACGTCAAACTTTGGAGCTGGAAGAGCATCTGGACCGGTTTGGCGCGGCGGGCTGGAATGTGGCCGTGCTGACCTATGACAGTGTGGACACCCTGGCTCAGGTTGCTGAGCGCCGCGGTTTGTCCATGGCTCTTCTGGCTGATGAAGGCAGCCTGGTGATTGATGCGTTCGGCGTGCGCGATCCCGTTTACGCCGACCCTGATCATCAAGCCTATGGCGTGCCCTATCCCATCGCTTTCGCCCTGCGCCCGAATGGCGAAGTGGCGGCCAGATTCTGGCATGAAGCCGGTCTAGGAGAGCAACGCGGTTATGCTACCCGGGTGTCTGCCCTGGATGTGATTAACGCCCTGCAGGCGCGGTAGATCAGGAGTATTCAACTGCGTGCGTAACCGTCGCTGGTTCTCATGGGCTGTGCACGTCATGCCTATGGAACGTGATCATCTGCACCGTCTCATCGGTGAGGACTGGCGCTGGCGGCGTTACTCTGATTTTGGAAGACCGGTATTCCTCTGACTTTTATCTGCGTGAGGAGGCCATGATCGCGCTCGCCATTCTCGCCTCTACCCTGACCGGGATTGCAGCCGGGTTCCTGCTTCGCCGCCGCCTTGCCGATATGGAGTTGATCAGTTGGATGGGGTGGCTATTGATCGGGGCAGGGACGCCGGTCATGCTGGGACAGCTTGTAGCCTTGAGCTTCACCGAAATTGCCGTGGGTGCGGCACGGGCATGTGAAGCCGGAAATGAGACTATTTGTCACACTGCAGATATGTACCTGGTTATGCCTCTGACAGCGGGGCTTTGTGGCGGCCTAGGATGGTTGGCCAGTGTGATCAGCGCCCGGCTAACGACCTCGCGTCAACCGGATTAGAGGCCAACCCTGGAGTTCTGCTGCATTGCACCTCATGTCTTTCGGTGCTATAGAGCGTGCGCTCGCCCTGATCCGGCGAAGCCCTATTTTTCCTCCCTCAGCTCTATGCAAGCGATTTCGTTTTATGAATATTCACGAGCATCAGGCGAAAGCCCTGCTGAAGACATTCGGCGTCCCTGTGGCCGAAGGCGTCGCGGTCTTTTCCGTGGAAGAGGCTGTCAAAGCCGCCGATCAGCTGCCCGGCCCGCTGTGGGTGGTGAAATCCCAGATTCACGCCGGAGGTCGCGGCAAGGGCAGGTTCAGTGAGTTGCCCGAAGACGCCAAGGGCGGTGTGCGTCTGGCGTTCTCCAGGGAGGATGTGGCCAGGCACGCCGGGGACATGCTGGGCAACACTCTGGTCACTCACCAGACCGGCCCTGAAGGCAAGCGGGTCAACCGTTTGTACATTGAAGACGGGGCCGACATCGCCGCCGAGTTCTATCTGTCCTTGCTCGTGAACCGGGAAACCGGCCGTGTAGCCTTTGTGGCATCCACCGAAGGCGGCATGGACATTGAGCAGGTTGCTGAAGATGCGCCGGAGAAAATCCTCACAGTTGACATCAACCCGGAAACCGGGGTGACCGCAGACGATGCGGCCAACATCGCTCTGGCGCTTGAGCTAGAGGGCAAGGCGCGCGACGATATGCTGTCGCTGGCGCCAATCCTGTACGAGGCGTTCACCTGTAAGGATATGAGCCTTCTGGAGGTAAACCCGTTGATCGTGATGGAAAACGGTCGTCTGCGCGTGCTGGACGCCAAGGTGTCCTTTGACGACAACGCCGCCTTCCGCCATGAAGATATAAGCCGGTTACGCGATCTCACAGAAGAGAACGACAAGGAGATTGAGGCGTCCAGATACGATCTCGCCTATATTGCGCTGGACGGTGATATAGGTTGCATGGTGAACGGCGCTGGTTTGGCCATGGCGACCATGGACATTATCAAATTGTACGGTGCTGAGCCGGCCAACTTCCTTGATGTCGGCGGCGGCGCCTCCAGGGAGAAGGTGACCGCAGCGTTCAAGATCATTACCGCGGACCCGAACGTCAAAGGTATTCTGGTGAATATCTTCGGCGGCATCATGCGCTGTGACGTGATCGCCGAAGGTGTGGTTGCGGCTGTGAAGGAAGTGGGTCTGACGGTTCCGCTGGTGGTTCGCCTGGAGGGCACCAATGTGGGTCCGGGCAAGAGAATTCTCAATGAATCCGGCTTGGACATCACTCCGGCTGATGATCTTGATGACGCCGCTCAGAAAATAACCGCGGCTGTGAAGAAGGTCTGAGACATGTCCATTCTCGTCAACAGAAACACCAAAGTCATTGTTCAGGGGCTGACGGGTAGAACCGGCGCTTTCCATACCGAGCAGGCGCTGAACTATTTCGGAACCAGGATGGTGGCGGGCGTACACCCGAGAAAGGGTGGTGAAAGCTGGACGTCAGGTCTGGACGGCTCCGCCACTTTGCCGATATTCGCTTCTGTGGCGGACGCCAAGGATGCTACCGGGGCCACCGCCTCTGTGATTTACGTTCCGCCCGCCGGCGCGGCAGCCGCAATCATTGAAGCCATTGATGCGGGGGTTGAGCTGGTCACCTGCATCACCGAAGGCATTCCGGTGATGGACATGGTGAAAGTCAAAGCTCGGTTGAAAACATCCAGCTCCCGCCTGCTTGGCCCGAATTGCCCGGGCGTTTTAACTCCAGAAGAGTGCAAGATCGGCATTATGCCCGGCTCCATCTTCAAAAAGGGTTCTGTGGGTGTGGTCTCTCGTTCGGGCACCTTGACCTATGAAGCGGTATTCCAGACTTCCAATGTGGGCTTGGGCCAGACCACTGCTGTGGGTATTGGCGGCGATCCTGTCAAGGGTCTTGAGTTTATTGACGTTCTGGACATGTTCATGGCCGATGATGAAACCCGGTCGATCATCATGATCGGCGAAATTGGCGGATCCGCTGAAGAGGAGGCCGCGCAGTTCCTCAA
>RKRX01000092.1 GCA_007571185.1 Oceanicaulis sp. | reverse complement strand
GACCGCCCGCGCCCGCCCGGTGACCACCAGAACCTCCCAGCCAACAGGCGTATGGCGTTCACCGCCTTTGATGATCTCAACCACATCGCCATTCGCCAAGCGCGTTCGCATAGGACGCTCGCGGCCGTTGATGCGGGCGCCAATGGCGGCATGCCCGAGTTCGGTATGCACAGCGAAAGCAAAATCCAGCGGTGTCGCTCTACGAGGCAGCGCAATCAAACGACCTTTGGGGGTAAAGCAGTAGACTTGATCGGAAAACATTTCGAGCTTGGCATGCTCAAGGAACTCATCGGGGGCCCCTCCCTGTTCAAGAATTTCCGCGAAAGGTCGCAAACGATCAAGCGGATCCCCGCCCGCTTCCTTCGCCGCCACGAGATCATAGACATATCCATCCCTGGACTTGTAGCGCCAGTGGGCAGCTACGCCCGTGTCGGCGACACGCTCCATCTCTTCAGTCCGGATTTGCAGTTCGACCCGAATATCGCCCAACCCGATAATGGTGGTGTGTAAGGACCGGTAATTATTGGGCTTGGGCGTGGAGATGTAATCGCGGAACCGTTCCGGCACGCAACACCAAGTCTGGTGCACCACGCCGAGGGCCACATAACAGTCTTCAACGGTTTCGGTGAGAATGCGGAAAGCATAGATGTCGGCGATATCATCAAAAGATACGCCCTTGCGCTCAAGCTTACGCCAGATCGAATAAGGGCGCTTCTCTCGGCCAAACACCCGGCATTCAATACCCGAATCGGTCAAACGTTCGGACAAGGTCTGTGAGACAATCGCCACCAGGTCGGCACGGGTTTCACGCAATTCAGTCAGACGACGGGTAACCGATTCAAAGGCGGCGGGATTGACATGCTTGAAGGAGAGATCCTCAAGTTCCAGACACACCCGGTTCACGCCGATCCTGCGGGCTAGTGGGGCGTAGATTTCCAGGGTTTCCCGAGCGATCCACTCGCGTTTTTCCGGCCTGGGCACGAAATGCAGCGTGCGCATGTTGTGCAGGCGGTCACAAAGCTTCACCAGCAACACCCTGACATCCCGGGTGATGGCGACAACCAGTTTCTGGAGGTTTTCAGCCTGTTTGGTGCGCCTGGAACCCAGCTCAATCTGACCCAGCTTGGTCACCCCATCGACCAGTTGCGCCACATCAGCGCCAAACAATTCACTGAGATCGTCCAGCGTGGCGGGGGTGTCTTCCACCGTATCGTGAAGCAACCCCGTGCAGATCGTAGCTACATCAAGCCGCAGCTCAGACAGGATTATCGCTACTGCAACCACATGGGCATAATAGGGTTGACCTGAATAGCGCGTCTGACCTTTGTGAGCCCTTTTGGCGAACCCGTAAGCACGGTGGATAAGATCCGCATCGGCTGCAGGATGATACGCTCGAATGCGTGCAACCAGATCGTCGGCGCCCGGGATCGCGTCGGCGGGGCCGGGCGCGGACGTTGACGCCAGCGCACCCATGGATCTTAAGATCGACCGTCGGGTGGGCCGTCACGGTCAAGCTGCAATGCTTTGAGCATGGCGGCTTCGGACATTTCCGGCAATGGCGGAACAGGCGCGGCGGGCGCCTCCACCCGAGGCACGCGCTCTTCAATCTCCCCCTCCTCGTCGCCGGACGGGATCACGCGCTGAAGGTTCGAAACCAGGCTTTCGGACAGAAATTCCATGTCCTGCACACCCTCAGCGATTTCACGCAGAGCGACAACCGGGTTCTTGTCGTTGTCGCGATCCAGACCCAACTCGGCGCCTGCGGAAATGTTCCGCGCACGGTGCGCCGCCAGCAAAACCAAACGGAATCGATTATCGACCTTCTCGATACAATCTTCAACGGTGACGCGAGCCATGCCCGGGACGCTCCTGATCTGAAATACGCAGAGACCGGGTCAATAGCAGACATTCAAGAGGACTTCAACACTACGCCGCAGCGTACAACGCCTCACCCACAGGTCGGCACGCCGCCTGATCCGCCAGCGATATGGCCGATAACAGCTGGCGGAGCGTCCGACCTGAAACAGGATCACACCAATCTGGAGCAATGTCACGTAAAGGCAATAAAACAAAAGCGCGCTGGACAGCACGTGGGTGCGGGGTTTGTAATCCTCCTTCGTATCCAGGCTTTATGATCTGTCCGCACCAATCGATCAAATCAAGATCGATGCACCGGGGAGCATTGGGCACGGTGCGGCGACGCCCAAGCTCAGCTTCAATCTTATGAAAAAGTGATATCAGTTCGTCGGGCGGCAAATCAGCCCACACTTGCACCGCCGCATTCACAAAAGGCGGATCGCTAGGATCGGGCCAGGCAAGCGTCCGCCAGGGTCGCGAACAGGCGCACACCTTGACACCGGACGCCATAAGCAGTTGCAGTGCACGTCGCAGGTTTTCAACGGGTTGCATTCGGCGATATGATTGGTTCGCACCGAGCGCGATATAGATATGGTGAGACGCTTGATTAACCCAAAATGATTTCTGGAAAGGCATCGAATGACCTTCTACCCCAATGAAAAACTCGGCCTGTTCGTTGACGGTGCGAATTCGTATTCTGCCGCTCGCGCGCTTGATTTCGACATCGACTACAGGCGCCTGCTGGATGAGTTTCGCGAGCGTGGTCGCTTGGTGCGCGCCAACTATTACACCACTTTGATTGAGGGTGAGGAATATACTCCCATCCGCCCATTGATCGACTGGCTTGATTACAACGGCTTCAGGGTCATCACCAAAGCCGCCAGGGAATTCGTCGATGATTCCGGTCGCCGACGAATCAAGGGAGATATGGATGTAGACCTTGCCATCGATATCATGGAGGCCGCCGATTATCTTGATCACGTCATCCTGTTTTCCGGGAATGGTGACTTCCACAAGGTTGTCGAGGCGATCCAGCGCAAGGGCGTGCGGGTGTCAGTAGCCTCAACCTTGGAGTCCTCCCCCCCCATGATTGCAGACAGCCTGAGACGTCAGGCCGATCACTTCTTGGAGCTTGAGGATCTGCGCAAGCGGGTAAGCCGGGAGCGCCATCAGCGCGACTATGAGGACTCACGTAACCACTTACCCCCCTTTGTGACAGATAAGCCGGGAGCGCCGTCAGCGCGACTATGAGGACCATGACCAGGGTGGTAGCGACGCGTGAGTCCAACCTGGCCGAACCGCTGGCCGATTGCGCGTTGTGCCCTCGGCTAGTCAAATATCGTCAGGATAACGCCAGAGATGAGCCAGACTGGTTCAACGGCGCTGTATCAAGTTTCGGTGATGAGCGGGCGCGCCTGCTCATTGTCGGTTTAGCGCCGGGACGGGGTGGGGCCAATCGCACCGGGCGCCCCTTCACCGGTGACTGGGCCGGTAACCTGCTTTACCGCACTCTTGAAACCTTCAAGTTCTCAACCGGAACCTTCCGGCCTGACGGACAGGATGATCTGGCGCTGACAGACGCCATGATCACCAATGCCGTGCGCTGCGCACCGCCGTATAACAAGCCCGTCAGTGCAGAAATGAATACTTGCCGTTCCTTTCTGGTGGAGCGCATCAAGGCATTGCCGGATCTCACTGCGCTGATCTGCCTGGGCCGTGTCTCGCATGAGAATACGCTCAAGGCGCTTGGCCTTACACCGAGTGCATACGCCTTTACCCATGGCGCGCGCTATGATGTGATAGGTCCCAACGGCGCGCTAGCGTTGTTCGACAGCTATCATTGCTCTCGATACAACACCAACACTAGGCGACTAACAGAGGCCATGTTCCATGATGTGTTTCACGCTGTGCGCCAGCACATGGCCACATCGGCCTGATCAACCGTAATTCCTTATCAGGCGAGATTTTTGGCGCTGCCAATCACGTTCTTTTCTAGTCTCGCGCTTGTCCACGGTCCTCTTGCCTCTAGCCAGCGCAATCTGGAGCTTGGCGAGCCCACGGACATTGAAGAATATCCGCAACGGAACAATGGTCAGCCCCTTGCGCGCCACAGCACCCGAGAGTTTTTCAATTTCACGGCGTTTGAGCAGAAGTTTGCGCTTTCGGCGCGGATTGTGATTGAAACGGTTGCTATGATTATAGGGTGGAATGTCACTGTTGATCAGGAAAATCTCATCGTCTTCGGGGCTCACATAGGCTTCAGCGATATTGGCCTTGCCGCCGCGCAAGGATTTGACCTCAGAACCCACAAGCTGGATCCCAGCTTCGAATTCATCGAGGATTTCATAATCAAAACGGGCCCGACGGTTGACCGCAATCTGACCGTTATCATCTCTGGATTTGCTCATAACAAACCGCAGCTTTCCATAGCGGCGCGCACCTGAGCCTTCACGGCGCTAGAACAGGCGACAAGAGGCAGACGTACATCGTCTTCACACAGACCCAACAAAGAGAGCGCATACTTGCTAGGTCCCGGATTGGGGGCAGCGAACAGCGCGTCATGCAGAGGCTGAAGCGTATCATTGAGATCACGCGCCGCTGCCCAACGGCCTTCCAGACAGGCAGTCTGGAATTTTGCGCACAGCTCCGGCGCCACATTGGCTGTGACCGAAATCGCACCGTGTCCACCGTGAGCGTTATAGCCCAAAGCGCTGGCGTCATCACCGGACAACTGGATAAAATCACCGTTGATCAACCGGCGATACTGCGTGACTCGCTGAATATCAGCGGTTGCATCTTTCACCCCGATGATATTGGGGTGACGCGCCATCTCCGCCATGGTCTCAACTTCAATGTCCACGATGGATCGGCTGGGAATGTTGTAGACAAAAATCGGCAGAGCAACCGCATCGGCAATCGCCATGAAATGGGCCAACAAGCCCTCCTGGCTCGGCCTGTTATAGTAAGGTGCAACAACTAGCCCAGCTTCAACTCCCACCGTCTTGGCATGCGCCTGCCAGTCCACGGAAGCTGAGGTTGTGTTCACGCCTGTGCCCGCAATCACGGGTCTGCGGCCCGCCACCACGTCCACACACAGCTCCACTACGCGCTTGCGTTCGTCTGAGAACAGTGCCGGAATCTCACCCGTCGTGCCGGCGGGCACGAGAGCATGCGAACCGGCAGCAATCTGGCGCTCAATCAGATCCGCGAACGCTTTCTCGTCAACGACGCCATTCCTGAATGGCGTCACCAGCGCTGTCATGGATCCTCGCATCATGAGCTTGAACTCCAATCAGAACTTCACAAACGAATGCCAACAATCATGGTACACGAGTGGACACCTCTAAAAACCCGGCATCTACACCCAATGCTCATCCATTTGGAGGGTCGGAGGCTTGAAAAACAAAGACTTAGTAGTGACCTCACATTAACCGCTCACCCGAAATGGAGGTTTTTAGAGGTGTCCAGTTTTTGACCTTTAGCAGCAAGTGAGACACACGCCACAATGGAAGCTATCATCTGAAAATAAAATTCAGTCGATTACTTTGCCCTTCCTGTCAAAAATCAAGTTGCATAGCCCGAGCATTAGGCGATTCGTCATAGATTCGTCAAGTTTTTGGACTTAGGCGTCCTGACGCTACGCTGATCTGCTTTTCAGACGGTCCCGAATGGCGTCGGCAATCTTGGCTCGGGGGACTGTAAACTGGGCAGGCTGGTCCTCACGCCAGATCTTGTTGCTAGAAATCTCCGAGGCCAGCCGTGCACCCAACGCCAGATCCTTGATCTGGGCTTCACCCTTCTCGCGTTCTGTCGATCCTATGATCACTGCAAACGCCGCATCACGCTGATCGGCGTATTTCAACTGCTTGCTCATACCGCCACCACCAATAAAGACTTCAGCACGCAACCCCAGTTCTGCTTGACGCAGATCCCGAACTAAAGCGAAATACTCCGCCATGCGGTCCTTCTCCACCGCCACGATCAACACCAGCGGATCGGCTTCATCTACATCTCGCCACCCCAGAATTGCAGCAAAGCGGCTGACCCCGAAGGAAAAACCGGTAGCGGGTACGGCTTGGCCAGTGAACCGGGTGACTAGATCATCATAGCGGCCGCCACCGCCCACCGAACCGAAACGAATTGGAGAGCCGCCCTCATGGATGGCTTCGGCCAGTAATTCGGCTTCAAACACCGGGCCGGTATAATAGCCCAGACCCCGCACCACTGAAGTATCAAGCCTCCAGTTGTCAGACTTGCCCAAGGCGTCAAGTACGGCGGCAATGGTCTCCATATCAACCACAGCCCGCTTGCCTGCATCGGTATCGCCCAACACCCGGGTCAGCTGTTCAAACACCTGTGCATTATGCGCCGTTTTGTCCGAAGCGTCCTTTACACCAATCTTCACGAAGTCCAGCACATGACGACGCTGATCAGCGTCCAACCCGGCGCCTTCGGTAAAGTCGCCGCTTTTATCCTTTCGGCCTTCACCCAGCAACTGCTCCAGTCCCTGAAAACCCACTCGATCTATCTTATCGATCGCCCGCAATACACGCAAACGCCTTTCCCTGGTTGCATCGCCTAGAAACTCCATAACACCGTCTAGAAAACGGCGATCATTAACGCGAATAACATATTCCTTGTCCGACAAACCCCTGACGTCCATCATCACCTCGCTGGCCAGAGCAATCATCTCTGCATCAGCCACAGGACCTGGCGCACCCACGCTGTCGGCGTCACACTGGACAAATTGACGAAACCGACCCGGTCCCGGCTTTTCATTGCGCCAAACGTCGCCAAATTGATAGCGACGGAAAGGCTTGGCGATATCCTGGAAATTTTCAGCGACAAAACGGGCAAGCGGCGCGGTCAGGTCATAACGCAACGCCATCCACTGCGCGTCATCATCACGCACAGCGAACACGCCCTCATTGGGTCGTTCCTCATCGGGCAGGAACTTGCCGAGCGCATCAGCATATTCAAAGGCTGGCGTTTGCAATGGCTCAAACCCCCAGCGTTCATACACGCGGCTGACAGCGTCCGCCAACGCGCGTTCAGTGCGCAGCACACGGGCCGTGCGATCCTCAAAACCACGAGGACGACGAGCTTTGGGGCGATGCATCCTGGTCTTGGCCATGAAAGAACTCACCGGAATAAAGCTACAGTGTAGGGGGAGTCATATTGGGGGGCGCGCGTGATGTTTCAAACCGGTATTGTGGCCCTAGCCGCACCCGTCACCGGTTCGCAACCACAGAATCCCAGCTACTGACAGCCTGTTTGATGGACCCAATCACCAGAGTTTCGGTCAGCAGCGGCGGCAACATCTGCGGCGGACCAGACGGGGACGGATAGACCAGATAAAGCGGCACGCCGGCAGCTCCGTGACGATCCAGTTCCGCCGCAATGGTCGGATCCTGACGGGTGAAGTCGGCGCGAAACAGAGCCACATCGTACTCGGCGAAAGCGGCTTGCACATCCGCATCTGCCAGTACGCCCAGCTTGTTGACTTGACAGGTCACACACCAAGCCGCAGTGAAGTCCACAAAGACCGGCCGCCCCTCTGACCGGGCTTGCGCCACGGCGGCGACGCTCCAAGTCCGCCAAGCGCCGGCGTCAGGTCGGGTCGAAGAAGATACCGGTTCCATCCGCGCAGTGACCGACAGCGCACCCAGGGTCAGCACCAACCCAACCATAGCTGTCGCCCGGCCCCGAATGCCCTTCAGACCCAACGCCCAGACAGTAAAGCCCGCCGCCAGAAGCGCCAGAAGCAGCCAGAGCACCCCATCAGCGCCCAACTGGACAGTCAGCACCCAGATCAACCAGATGGCGGCAGCGAACATTGGAAAAGCCAGGATCTGACGGAAGCGCATCATCCACATGCCCGGTCTGGGCAAAAAGGCCAGAAGTCCTGGTACAAAGCTGACCAGCACAAAAGGGAAAGCCAGACCTACCCCCAGAAAGGCGAAAATGGTCAGCGAGGCGATGGCAGGCTGAGTCAGGGCGAAAGCCAGCGCGCCGGTCATGAAGGGCGCCAGGCATGGCGCCGCTACAAAGACAGCCAGCACCCCGGTGAAAAATGAGCCACGATAGCCGCTATCCTTCACACTCGACCCCACAGACTGCAAGGAGACGCCTGCTTCAAACAACCCCAGTAAGTTCAGACCTATCAGGAACATCAAAACCGACAGCGCCGCCACCACAAGCGGCGCCTGCAATTGCATGCCCCACAACGCCGGAAGCCCCGCCACGCGCAGGATCAGCAACAGCCCGCCGAGCGTCAGGAAGGCGCCGATCACCCCTGCTGCGAAAACCAGACCCATCATGCGCGCCTGGCTACGTTCCGCCCCGCGTTTCTCAACAAGGGTCAGCGCTTTCATGGAAAGAACCGGAAAAACACAGGGCATCAGGTTCAAGATCAACCCCCCGATCAGCGCCAGGCCAGCCGCCCGCAGAAAGGAGATTGAAGCCGGCGCGGCAATGCGGACCGGGTCGGCGGGGGCGTTTACCCCAGCATTGGCCGATGACACTACACCTCCCAGCGTATTGACAACTGCGCCAGGTGTGGCGGTGAAACCAACCGCCTCACGAGTGCGGACATCACTGCGCCAAACCGTATAAACTAGAACCCCATCGCGCGGCTCCGACACACCGTTACGGGCGAGATACCCTCCTGCCACATCCACACGGACCGCAGCACCCTGCACCTGAACCGCCTGGTCCGCCGCGTGATCAATAACGCCGGCTTCATGGGGATAAAAGGCCAGATCGGAAATGGGTGCGTCATCGAACCGGTCCGCCAGAACAGTAAGAGTCACACCCGCCTCGCTTTCGGTCAGCCCGGCCTGTAATTGCGGATCGGCGACGGGCGCAGCTTGCAGCGCGGCCCGGATTAGATGAACGCCTTGTGTATCTTCAACGCTGTCGCCGACAACCAAGCCCAAGGTCAGCCGGGCCTGTTCGGGAATACAGACCTCCTCACATACCAGCCAGGTCGCGAAGGCCGGAATGTCCACAGCACCCGGGGGGGCGTCTGCGGGAACCGTCACCGGGACCGGTAACGTGATCTGTGTGGAATAACCGTAGTTGGTCAACGGACCGAGATCATAGCTACGGGGCGCAGGCCAAATCATTTCTCCCACGCCCCAGCCCTCAGGCAGGGTCAGCTCCAGCCGGGTGGGTGCGCCGGAATCACCAGGGTTACGCCAATAAGTGTGCCAGCCCGGTGGAATTTTCTGGTGCAGCGCCAGATGGAAGCGCTCACCTGCTTGGACCGAATGTCGGTCCGACACCAGAGAGGGCTCCACCACCAGGGCCTTTGAACCCGATTGCGCCCAGCCCGGCGCACCCGTCAACAGAACCAGGACCAGGAGGAGAAACTGTATCACGCGCAAACTCCCTGAATGACCGCAATCTTGCACAGGTCTCCATATAGCGGACACCCGCCCCGGTTTTGAACCGGGTTGACGGCCTTGTGATCTCTTAAGTGAATCCCGCCTCCCGAATGCAAATCAGACAGACCTTCGCCCGGGCCGGGTCGGGAGGTGGGAAGCGCCTAAACTCCCGGCGGCGCCCCGGCGCTGCGCGCAGCCGCGCGGGTAATCAGACTTTCCCACCGAGGCAAGGATAGCATATGCGCGTAAATGGCGCCCAGATAAGTATTGTCACGCAGTTCAGCGAGTAATTCCGGGCTGAGCTTTTTGAGTTTATCAGAGGACACGCCCCAATAGCTGGCGACTTGTTGTGGTTCACCCTGCGGCTGGCCTTGCGCGTCACGTGGCTGGAAATTCGCCTGTTGCTGATCAAACAGATCCAGTTCTTCCAGGCGCTTGACGAAGGCCCGGGTGACGGTCACATCGGCTTCATAGCGCCGCACGAATTCAACAGCACGATTGGTGAACCGGGTAGGTTCACCCGCATCATTGAAAAAGGGCTGTTCGGGGTTATCCGAGAACAGATGGGAACCGGCGTCGATGCACACAGTGAAACGGTCGCTATCAGCGCCATGACTGGCGACCACAAACGGATAGCGACGCACGAACGCAGGCAGGTAGGAGAAACGCTCGTACTGGCCCGTTTCGGGATCCACAAACAGGTTCTCATCGGCGCGCAAACCCATGGCGGCTACCGGGGTTTTGGCATCACCTAGGAAGATAACCGGAAAGCAGGAGCTGGACTGGCCGAACTCGCCCATGGTCACTGGGACGAAATGGGTTTCCTTGAGGAAATCAAACGGGCGTGAAGTGAAACGCAGACCCTTGCCCTGATGTTGTTGCGGATTGAGCGGCTCCGGTTTTTTGTAGAGCGGCAAAGACCCGGTCAAGGTCGGCTGGTTGGCGGCGGCGTCGGCCATGAGATGAGGCTCCCCCTGTCAATAAACCGCTCGCTCATTAGCGCAGACCTTCGCCCGAAGCAACAAAACACAACAGACGCGCCTAGCCTGGCCTCTGGATGCAAGGCAGGGTGTGTCTCGCAGACCACGAGACGCCCTGCCGCAGGCTTTGGATGACACGCCCTAGAAGCCTGCACGCACCGCAAGCCGAATTGAACGACCCGGGAGAGGAACCTGATCTTTCAGGAAAGACGTATGTATGCGTGCTTCTTCATCACCGATATTGCGGACACCCAGAATCAGTCGGACATCGTGATCCTCAAACGGGGTGGCGGAAACATCGGCATTGAGTAGAATATAGCCGTCAGTGGAGGTTTCAAACTCAGCCAGGTCTGTCTGTTCGGTTGCCAGACGAGCCTCACCGCGCACCGACCAGACGCCCTGCTCTGCAGTCAGGGCCAGGACAGAGGACAATGGCGGAATCCGCGGCAGCTCACCACCACCATCAAGCTCACCCTGCACATAATCCAGGCTTGCCTCTCCGCTGACATCCCAGCCATACAAGGTGACGAGATCGGCGTTGACGGCGGCTTCAAAGCCGTACAAATCCGCATTGGACTGACGGTATTCAAACACATCCAGTCCATCTTCCTGCCCACCGGTGGGGAAAAGATCGATGAAGCCATCATAGCTGGCGTAGAACACGTTCAGCTCAGCAGACAGGCGATCGAGGCCATAACGCGCAGTCAGTTCGCCCGCCCAGGCGGTCTCGGTATCAAGGTTCAGATCACCGCGTTCAAAAGTTTGAGTGGCGGCATGTGGACCGTCAATAAACACTTCTACATCGGTAGGGGCGCGTTCGGTACGTGATAGAGCAGCCGCTAGAAACACGTTGTCTTCCGGTCGCACAAAAGCAGAAGCCGACACCGAGAAGGTTCCAAAATCACGGCTGGCGCGTTCGCCACTCAGCCCACGCGCGTCGTAGCGTGCGCCCACTTCGGCGCCCCATTGGCCGTAATCCCAGCGCTCGGTGATGAAAACGCCCCAGTCTCGAGTGGTCACATGTTCGATGAAGGCTTCTTCCCCGTCAGCTTCAAAGTCCTGGGTCAGAATCTGGACACCCCAGGCCCCCCGGCGCTCACCCTCATGATTGTGGGTCACTTCCACGCGACCTTCAAACCCGTTCTTTTCAAACAAGGTGCCAACTTCTTCACCTCCCATTTCCAAGTGGCTGTAATCGGAATGAGCGAAACTCCAGCGGATGCGATTGAAAAAACCCTCGCGATTGAACGCGCCGCGCAGATCAAGGCGGGTCTGTTCCAGATCAAGGCGGGCGGATTCTTCCTCGCCCTGCTCATGTTCATCTTCATGCTCAGCTTCGTGGTCGTCCTCATGATCCTCATCGGCATGCTCGTCTTCATGGGCGTGGGCGTGACCGGGAAGACCGTAATTAGCCCGAGTGTCCTTTATCGACACGCCAAAAAAACCCCAGTCACGCACTAGCGAGACCGCGCCGGAGAGTACGTCGAAGGTGTAATCGGAATCAGGAACCGCACCGAACGCAGCCTCTTCCTCCTCATGCGCCTCATGATCATCATCGTGACCGTCCTCATCATGATGCTCTTCACGTGCCGCCTCGGTTTCGGCATAGCCGGGGATATCAAAAATCCCCGCATCGCGGCGCAAACCGTCGATCTGGATCATCAGCCCGTCCATATCCGCAGTCAGGCGACTGACAGCCTGAATACCCTGATCCACACTGGTGGAGCCCAGATAGACGAAGCCGTCCACCGGGCCGTCTTCGATACGGGTAGAGGGGATACGGCCATCAAGCACATTCACCACGCCGCCAATGGCGGCGCCACCGTATGCAATGGCCGCCGGACCACGCAGCACTTCCACCCGTTCAGCACCTAGCACTTCAGAGGTCACGGCGTGGTCAGGGCTGGAGCTGGCCGCATCCAAGCCGGACAGGCCATTAATCAGCACGCGCACTCGGTCAGCGCCAAGACCGCGAATGATCGGGCGCCCCGCCGCGGGGCCAAAATAAGTACTGTTCACACCTGGCAAACGGCTAAGCGTATCGGCCAGATTACCATCAAGATCACGCTCCAGAACTGAAGTCGGGATTATATCTACCGATCTTGTGATTTCGTTTCGATTGAGCTGTAACGGCGCTGACTTCACCACGATGATATCATCAATTGGCGCGACAGATTCTTCTGCCGATGCGGACGCTAAACCCGTGGTCAGAGCGAGCAGGCTGACCGCAGCACCGAGACGGCGTGCGAGCGGGGAGCTGATGGACATTAAGACCTCCAGAGAGCTGCAATGTTATGGTATGACGTTATGTAATTATATTACACCCACAGAACAAGACCGCAAGCGGTGAAATGCAGGCTAACCTCGCGTCAGGGATGCAGCGTTGCAAAGATGTCGCTGTTACAAAAATTCCACAGGCACTCGCCTACCCCGCCGAAACTGGTTAAGCTTGCCTTATGAGTAACGCGACTCACACGCTGGACGCTGCGGAGCGCTATTGCGCCGAGCGCGGCCTGTCTCTGACCCCCGTCCGTCGCCGGGTTCTGGAGTTGTTGGTGGACGCTGGCGGTCCGGTAAAAGCCTACGACCTGATGGCAGCGCTCAAGCCTGGCGGTTCCGCCCAACCGCCTACCGTCTACCGTGCACTGAACTTTCTTACCCGGTCAGGCCTGGCTCACAAGGTGGAGGCGCTCAACGCTTACACAGCTTGCCTGTGCGACTACAGCCATGATAAGTCCGGCCACGACACCGTTCAGTTGTTCATTTGTGAGTGCTGCGACACTATCAATGAGCGCCATATCCATAAATCGCCGACAGATGCGCCCGAAGGTTTCAGAGTCAGCCGCAGCGTCATCGAGTATTACGGTCGATGCGCACGCTGCGTTGCGTGCTGACTAAAACGGTCATGCTCTATTCTGACAGATCGGGCGAGACAGCCCGGTGTCTGTGTAATCGGCGCATGGAGGGCAACATGCACATGCTCTGGCGCGGCAATGCCAATGCATGGGAATGCGACGAGCTGGGCCATCTCAATGCCCGCTTCTACCTGGCCAAAGCACAAAAGGCTGTGGCTGAATTGGCGGACCGACTGGGCATGCGCAGCGCCTTCACCGCCAGTGCTTCGGCAACCCTGATTATCCGGGAAGCGCAAATCCGTTTTTTGGCGGAAGCCCACCCCGGCGCACCGCTGACCATTCGCGGCGGTGTCATCAATCATGACGACACCAGTGCGACTGTAGCAATGATCATGGAACATGCCGGTAGTGTCCAACCTGCGGCCACGTTCGAGATCCGGCTCGACCACGCCGCCCCCGGATGCGGTCACGCCTTCGCCTGGCCCCAGCGCAGTCGGAACGCTCTGCAGGCCGTCAGTATAGAACGTCCCGGCTTGCTTGACACCCGCAGCCTGTCCGAGGCCCGGCCTAGCCCATTCAAGTCCGTAAACATGGCGGATGCGCTGGGGCTTCAGGAAATCGGGCGCGGACGCATCGATCCCGATGAGCTGGACGCGTTTAACCGGATGCGGGTCGAGTTCGCCATCGGCAAGATCTCGGACAGCGTGAATCATTTCAGCGAAGGCTTGCCCGAGCAATGGAGCGCCTTTGCAGAAAACACGCCCCTGACCGTGTCCAGCGCCGTACTGGAAACCCGCTTGGCGTTTCATCGCCTTCCCACCATGGGAGAGGGCTATATGATCCGATCTGGATTGAAAACCGCAAGCGAGAAAGTACGCACCCTTGTGCACTGGGCGCTTGATCCAACAAACGGCGAACCTCTGTGGAGCATGGAAGCGGTGGCCTGCATTCTGAACCTGAAGACCCGCAAACTGGAACCGGCTGCGCCGGATCGGTTGGAGAGCCTGCAAGCCTGTATCAAACCCGGGTTGGTATTCTGATCTGATCCCGACTCACACAACCCGACAAACGCACCCGCATGCAACCGGAATAAAAGGGGAATTATATTGCTGGGTGCCTATGGTGCTTTGCGATACATTCCCACTACAAACTGCCCGAACGTGAAGGCGCAGGCCTGCACCTGGCCGGTGGTGGCGTGGCCACCCCGGTTGTGGCGTTCCTGCACCAATCCCTGTTCGAACCCGTTCTCGATCACGCCTGGGCGGTCGCCGCCAAACCGACGGAGTAGACCATGACCTGCAGGACGACCGTATCTGAACCATGTACAGATGTCTTCACCCCGGAAAAACGCTCCGCTGTAATGGCGCGGGTGAAGGCCGGCGACACCGGTCCTGAACTGAAAGTGCGCCAGCTGACTCATGCTCTGGGCTATCGTTACCGCCTGCACCGCAAGGACTTGCCCGGCACGCCCGATCTGGTGTTTGCCGGGCGACGCAAGGTTATCTTCGTGCATGGCTGTTTCTGGCATGGCCATGACTGCAAGCGCGGCGCACGACCCCCCCGGCAGAACGCCCGATACTGGCAGGCCAAGATCGCCCGCAACGCGGCGCGAGACGCCGCCACACTGCATGCCCTGTCAAAGTTGGGTTGGGAGAGTCTTGTGATCTGGGAGTGCGCGCTGAAAGATCGTGAAACGCTAACTGATCAGATCATAGCGTTCCTCAGCCCCGATTCCCGGCGCGAGCACCATGTGGACAATCCGATGGCCCGACCCCAAAATCCGTCGATCCGCTGATCATGCCAAAGGAGAGGGCGCCATGCGAAAACCGGGCGACGCACCTGTTCTGACGCTGGTCCTGGGCTTTGGCGGGCTGGTCCCGTTCGCAGGCAGTGCACTGGCCATCATGGCGGGCGGCCAGGCTGCGCTTCAGGCAAGCGTGGCGCTGCCGGTTTATGGCGCGACCATCCTGTCCTTCCTGGCGGGTGGACGTTGGGCCGGTGAGCTGATCCTTGCAAACGACACGCCGCGCTCGGGCGTATTACTGCTTTCGGTTAGTCTCAGCCTTCTGGCCTGGTTCGCCGTCGTGCTTCAGGTGTGGAACCGGCCCGGCCTGCCGCTGGATCTAGAGTTGGCTGGCTGGTGCATGTTGATCACCGGTTTCATCGTGCAATTTCTGTGGGACCGTTCGGCGGTGCGTGAAGCAATTTTCCCGCAATGGTATCTGCCTCTGCGCTTTCTGCTGACTATAGGTGCGGTTCTGAGCCTCACCCTCGCCGCCCTTGTCCGCAGTTCACTGACATTTGCTCTCTGATCCCTCAACGTTCAGGCGGTGTGAAAGCGTTTACTCGTTGAACTCTAAGCCCGTGTGGTAGGCGATGAAAGCCCATTTGTCAGCGGTTTCATCAATCAGCTTAGAGACCGGCGTGCCCGCTCCATGACCTGCATTGGATTCGATCCGGATCAGAGTCGGGGCCGTCCCGGTTTCGGTCGATTGCAGCCGGGCGGCAAACTTGAAGGAATGACCCGGCACCACACGGTCATCAGTGTCTGCGGTGGTGATCAGCGTGGCGGGGTAATCATCACCGGCAGGAATAGTATGATAGGGCGAATAGCCATAGAGCACATCAAACATCGCCGGATCATCAGGACGACCATAATCATCGACCCAGAATCGGCCTGCGGTGAACTGATCAAAGCGCAGCATGTCCATCACGCCCACCCCCGGCAGAGCCGCCGCGAACAGGTCTGGACGCTGATTAGACACCGCCCCCACCAGAAGACCGCCATTGGAACGACCCTCGATAGCCAGATTGTCAGCGCTGGTCCAACCTAGTTCGATCAGATGCTCACCGGCATTGATGAAATCATCAAAAACATTCTGCTTGTTAAACAGGCGCCCGCCATCATGCCAATCCCGACCGTACTCGGCGCCACCGCGAATGTTGGCAAGCGCATACACGCCCCCCATTTCCAGCCATTGCAGACGCCGCACGTCAAAGGTGGGACGAATGGCGATAGAGAACCCGCCATAGCCATACAGCAGAGTGGGCTGCCTGCCATTGGGCGTCACGTCAGAGTGGTGGACAATAAACATAGGCACCTGCACGCCGCCAGTGCTGTCATAAAATATCCGACTGACCGCGAAATCCTCAGGATTGAAGTTCAGAGCAGGAGCGCGGAACTCAACCGTCGCACCACTCGTCACATTATAGCGATAAAGCGTGGCGGGCATGTTGAAGCTCTGATAACTGAAGAAGGTCTCGGAGCGCTCCGGCGTCCCGCTGAAACCGCCTGCAACACCCAAGCCTGGTAGATCCACATCCCGGACGAAAGCACCATCAATGGTGTAGACGCTCACCGCACTGGCGACATCCCGCATCCGCTCCACAATCAGATGCCCTCCCACATGATCAGCGTCGCTGATCGGCGACGCGCCTTCTGCAATCACATCGATCCTGGTGGTCGGATCAGCTACATCCACAGCCACCACACGGCCATTGGGAGCCTCCAGATCAGTCAGGAACAGGAATGTGGAATCCTCATTACCTACATAGCCGTGATTGTTGGTCACTCCTTCAAAAATCTCCACCGGTTCAGCCCCTTCAATCTGAAGGTCAAGAATATGCACGCCATTTCCATCGGTGCCGGTGGAGGAATTGATAATCAGATAGCGGCCGTCATCACTGACAGAGCCACGCCAGCCGAACTCGGGCCGGTCAGAGTCGGCCATGATCAGGCGATCTTCGCTCTGATCTGTGCCGATGGCATGAAAATAGATTGCCTGGTTGAGGTTCAAGGCGGTGAAGATTTCGCCTTCTTCCGGCGCGGGATAACGCGAATAGAAAAAGCCCGCCCCGTCCTTGGCCCAGCTTAGCGGTGAGAATTTCACCCACTCGATGATATCGCCCAGCGTCTGGCCGGTCGCTACATCCAGAACCCGGATGGTGCGCCAGTCCGATCCATCCTCCTGGATCAGATAAGCCACCTGGGTTCCATCCGGGCTGGGCACAGCGCCAGCCAGCGCCGAGACGCCGTCTTGCGTCCAAGCGTTGGGATCAATCAGCATGCGAGCTTCACCCTCCAGCCCGTCCTGAACCATGTAGACCGACTGATCTTGCAACCCGTCGTTGCGGGAGAAGAAATAGCGGACGCCATCATATGTCTCGCGGACAGTGGGCAAGCTGAAACGTTCGTAATTCCACAACTCGGCCAGACGATCTGCAATCATCTGGCGACCCGGAAGGTTATCGAGATAGGCGTCAGCAACCATCTGCTGGGCACGCACCCATTCAGCCACGCTTTTATCTTCGCGCACATCCGCTTCCAGCCAGCGATAAGGGTCAGACACTGTCACCTCGCCCTGCGCGCTGGAGGTGTAGACATCGGTCTGCTCAACCGTACGGGAGACTGGATAGGTCAAAACCATGGCGTCCACAGACCGAGAGGCGGTGGATTTGACTGGGATGGTCCGGGCTGCCGCCTCAGGGCTCCAAGCGGCCAAGGTGATGATGGAAGCAAGCGCAAATAGGATGATACGCATCAAACATCTCCTCACAAGCATGGTTTTGAGTTCTTTTTTACCCGGCAACCCAAGAGCAGACCGGCGCAAAGGTTAAGGCCACCGCCCTGACAACGCCTCTCATCAGGCGGAGCGAGATTGACCACGGGCGCGATCAAACCTCCAATCTTCCGACGGTTATGGCTGGCGAACCCATCATGGCGACGAGCCGCTGGACAGACATGAAGACCGGACCGAACAGGCGGTCACCGAAAAAACGGTTATCCCGCTTGCCCGGGCAGAGTGTATCCCACCTCTGCGCCCGGTCCAAGCGGTAAACCGAGATATACCCAAGCTACAGTCATCACAATGCCCATAACCAGCAACCACATGGAGTAGGGCAGCATGCAGGCGGTCAGTGAACCGATCCCGAACTCCGGCATCCAACGGCGGCAAAACACTAGAACCAGCGGGAAGTAGACCATCAACGGGGTGATGATATTGGTGGCGCTGTCACCCACGCGATAGGCCGCAGTGGCCATTTCCGGGCTAACGCCGAGCAGCATCAGCATCGGCACCAGCACCGGCGCCATGAGCGCCCATTTGGCGCTGGCGGAACCTACAAACAGGTTCAGCACACCGGCGAACAATACGATCAGACCCAGCGCGAGCGGCAGGGGCAGACCTGATTGCTTGATAGCGTTCGCCCCGTTCACCGCGGTGATAATGCCCAGTTGAGACTGGTTGAACATTTCCACGAAATAGGCGGCAAAGAAGGCCAGCACCAGATAATAGCCCATATCCTTCATGGCGCTGGCCATCATGTCGACAATGTCGCGATGGCTTTTGACCGTGCCTGCAACCTGGCCGTAGAATACGCCCGCAAGTAAGAACATGATCATGAAGCCCGCCACCAGGGACTGAAAGAACGGAACCAGAGCGATAGCCACGCCCTGTCCTGCTTCCAGCGCCGCTTCATTCACCAGCGGCGCATCGCCGTTATAGAGCGAAATTGCACCAGAGCTGATCAACGCAAGAACGTCCACGGTCAAAACGACCCAGATCAGACTGACCAGCAGCACCGCCCACAGTGCGCGCCACAGGCCCTTCTTCTGCCCATCGGTCAATGCCGCATCGGGGTCGTTGCCCTTACGTTCACCACCCGCTACGGCGCCGCCCGTCCATGGCCCCAAGCGCGGCTCCACAATCCGGTCAGTCACAAACCAGATCACCGGCAGGAAGATGAGAGTCATCACCGCGATGAAAAACCAGTTGCCGACAATATTCATTGTCCACTCAGGCGCCAACGCGATCGCCGAGGCTTCGGTGATGCCAAACAGCAACGCGTCTAGCTGACCAGGCAACAGATTAGCGGAGAAACCACCCGATACGCCTGCAAACGCAGCGGTGATTCCGGCAACGGGATGGCGACCTGCAGCAGCGAAGATCACGCCTGCCAGCGGGATCAGCACAACATAGGCGGCATCCGCAGCCAAATTACCCATCATCGCCACCAAGGCGACAGCCGGGGTCAGTAGGAAGATCGGCACATCCCGGACCGCCGCCCGCATGGCGGCGCCGAATAATCCGGCGCGCTCAGCCACACCCGCGCCAAGCATCACGACCAGCACATAACCCAAGGGGTGAAAGCCGGTGAAAATTTCAGGCATTTCCACCAAAAGATGATTGATGGCGGGGGAGGAAAAAATGCTGATCGCTTCCACCATGACCGGGCTGCCATTGGCATCGGTCTGGGTGGGGTGACTGACTGATACGCCCAACATCGCCGTGACAGCAGAAACAACCGCCATAATCACGATCAGGTAGAGAAACAGAAAAGCCGGATCTGGCAGGCGGTTCCCCGCCCGCTCGATCAGACCCAGCACACCGGTCTGATGTCCGGTTTGCACACCCTTGCGCGTTGCATCATCCATAATGATTCGCCTCCTTTTGAGTACGGCGCACGACTCTCGCGCACATCCGCAACATCTGTCAATGATTGGCCCTAAGGATGATCTGCCCTGGGCGGAATGTGAAACCTCCGAACAAGCACGCCGGGATTTGGTGGGCGTAGTCACAGCGAAGCCCGATCCAGAACCTCAGGCGTCTGTATTACCCATCATGAAGCATTTCGCCTCTTTTCTCAACCCGCTTCCCATGACGTTCCGGTGGGCATGGCAGGCTGCAACTTCTGCCAATAGAGGCGGAATCAGACAAACAGGCGTATGATATTCCCAACCGTTCTCAAAGCGAATACATGTACAATCACGCCACATACAGGCATCAAACAAGATAGAAAACTTCTGAAGAAATCTGCAAAGAGTTTGCACGGCTTGGCAATTCAGATAACGCTGATATATCCATAAACGGCGTCAATCTTGCCTCTCAAGAAGCAATCTCAATCTTGTGACGATCCCCCAGGATTTCAAGTTCGATTCGAGACTGATGGCCCGCTGCAACCGGTAGGAAGAGACTGTGAGTCATTCTATTTGGAAGCCCATAGCGGGGCGCATCGTACCAAGGCTTGAAATCAGGGCTGTCGGTATGGGGGGATGT
>RKRX01000085.1 GCA_007571185.1 Oceanicaulis sp. | reverse complement strand
CGTCGAGCAGACGCAGATCGCCGAGCAGGCGCTTGATTTGGCTGAACGAATCAGTCAGGCGATTGCCGCGCTCGGTGAAAATCCGACGTTGGATCAGATTAAAGAAGTCATCGAAGCTGTAATCCGAGACTTCCTCGATACCAATCCAGATGCGTCAGATGTGGTTCTAGAGGCTCTTGAGATCGTTCTTGACACCTATCCTGACGCGTCGGGTGTGGTTCTAGAGGCTCTGGGGAATGCCTTGGAGGCTCTGGACTATCCGTCTGATCCATATCCGGGTATGTTTCCCCCGTTAGGGGACAGCGGCTCCCGGTCGGATTATCCGGGTTGAGCTGGGGGTGTGGTTTCACCCCCCCCCCCCTAGTTTTTAGATTGTCTTGTCAGAGGGACAAACAGACAGATACCTGAAAGAGAGGGTAGAGCAGTGTCGAGAATAGTATGTATCGCCTTGGGGGGGCTTTGGGGTCTAACCTCTGGTGCAATGGCGCAGGCTGAACGCCCTGAGGTGGCGTTTGATCGGGGTCGCGACGTGAGTGTCCAGCAATGTGCGCGTCTCGAGCACGGTTTCCGCATTCGTAATGGCGCGTTCGCGGTCTGTCCGTCGCTTGGTCTACAGATCGAGCAGACCGATAATGTGTTCAGCACTAGGTCGGATAAGCGTTCCGACGTTATCACCACTTTTAAGCCGGGCGTGCGGTTGGGCTCCTCTTGGTCACGTCATGCGCTGACCGGTGATGCCTCGGCCACCCGCCGCCAGTACTCGAACTTCTCTGGGGAGAGTGTCTGGCACTATACCGTTGGTGCGGACAGTCGTGTGGATATTAATGGTGACGCGAAGCTAACCGGTGGTCTGCGTTATTCCGACCTGACCGAGCCCCGTAATGCAGCCGGCGCGGCGGCCCGCGTGGTTGACCCGATTGAGTACGACCGTTGGGAGGTTCGTGTCGGAGCTGAGCGGGCTGTACGCCGTATTCGTCTGCAGGGCGATTATCGTTTCAGTGCTTTCGATTACCACGACGGCGTCCTGGTTGCTGGTGGGGTTGCCGGACAGGATTTCCGTGATCGTGATAGGCACATTCTCACTGGTCGCGTCGATTTTGCGATCAGTCCAGACACGCGGTTTTTTGCGCGTGTGCGCCACAACCAGCGCGTTTATGATCTCAAGCCTCCGGCGACGAGGGTTGAGCGTGGCTCTGACGGTCTTACCCTCGACGCTGGCGCCAATTTCAAGCTGGGAGAGGTGGCGCAAGGTGAGGTCGGCATTGGCTATATCTCTCAGAAATATAAGAGCGCCTCGCTATCGGATATTGAAGGTTTGAGTATCGACGGTAATGTGAAATGGTCTCCGACCCGGCTGACCACTGTGACATTCAGAGCGAATCGTGAGGTGAGGGAATCTGCGGTTGAGAACTCCGGCGGATATCTTTTCACTAGCACAGGTGTCGACGTTAATCACCAATGGCGGCGCAATGTGACCCTCTCGGGCGGTCTGACGCTAGGTGGAAGCGATTATCAGAACATTAACCGGACCGACAGGCGTCTGAGCGTGACCACGGCAGTGGCCTATTCTTTGAACCGTTTTGCTGCGATCCGTGGGTTCTACACATACGAAGATCAGGAATCCCAGGAGCTGGGAGGGGTGGGTGACGATCAGGACTACTCCCGGAATATGCTCGGTGTCGGCCTTATTCTACACCGCTGATCACGAAACTACGATCAAGACTCCGCCCCGTTGTGCATGACTGCTCAGCGGGGCGGGGTTTTTCAGGAGGTATTCTCGTGCCCGATACGCCACAAACTTCCCCGACATCTGCCAGTGCTGACGAATTATTCAACACTCATTCGATCATCTCAAGTTTCCGGCATCGGACCTGGACCCTGGTCTCAGTGAGTTTGGCAACTTTTGTAACGGTGGTGGTGTTCACGCTCCAGGCGACCCCCAAGTATACCGCAACCTCCAGTGTTGTTCTTAATGTAAATCGAACACAAGTTGTCAGTTTTGAGGAGGTTCTATCTGGAGTGAACCCGACCTCCGACATAGTTGAAACCGAGGTGGAAGTTCTGGGCAGTCGATCTCTGGCGCAAGCCGTGGCGCAGCGTCTGAATCTGGTGAATGTGCCCGAGTTCAACAGACGGTTGCGCACACCTGGCTTCCGTGCTGCAGTGCGATCGAGGATCAGAAGCGTCCTCATGCCCGGTTCATCCGTTTTGGGCAATGATGCGGATGTGCAGCAGCGTGAGTTCGAATCAGTGGTAAATTCTCTCATGCGCGCCGTGAGTATGCGTCGCGAGCCCCGTAGCTTTATGATCACCATCGCCGCCAGGTCCGAAACGCCGTCTCTGGCGCGTGACATCGCAAACGCTTATGCGGATACATACCTCACCTCGCAGTTGGAGGCGAAATTTGAAGCTACCGAGCGCGCCGACACCTGGCTAAGGGATCGACTCTCGGGGTTGCGTGAGGAAGTGCGCATTCGTGAAGAAGCAGTCGCTAATTTCAAGGAATCGACCGGTCTGATTGATGTGAGGGGTACGACCATTGTTGAACAGCAGGTGGCGTCCCTGAACGGCCAACTGGCTGCTGAACGGGCGGAACTGTCTGCAGCGCAAGCCCGCCTGAATGCTGTGCGTAGCCAGCTTGAGCGCAACGTGCCTGCGGACACCATTGCGGAAGTGTTGAATTCTGCGGTTATTCGCAGTCTGCGTGACGATCAGGCCCAAGTAGCGCGCCGGCAAGCTGATCTCATCGGTCGATATGGCGAGCGTCACCCCGAAAGGCTCACCGTTGCTCGTGAGCTTGAGGACATCAGCTTCCAGATCGAAGCGGAAATCGCCCGAATTGTCGCCAATCTCGAAAATCAGGTGAATGTGGCTGCTCAGCGGGTGCGTTCACTAGAGGTCAGCCTGGTGGAGGCTCGCGAGGAACTGGCGGAAGATAACGCCGCTATCGTCCGGTTACGTGAACTGGAACGCGAGGCAGAGGCAGGTCGGGGGCTCTTTCAAAGGTTTTTAGACCGATCCGAGCAGGTTACAAGGTCTGAGGGTTTGGCCAGTCCTGATGCGCGCGTAGTGGCCCGGGCCTTCACCCCCACAGGCCCCAGCTCCCCCAACGTAACACTTAATCTGTTGCTTGCAGTCATGGCGGGGTGTGTTGCAGGAGGAAGTTTGGGCTTGGCGCTTGGGGTGCTCGAGTCTGGGGTGTATTCTGAGTCCGACGTTGAAACGCACTTCGGTTTGGCTCATATCGCTTCGGTTAAGACACTGTCGGGTAGCCTTCGTGAACGTCTTTCCGGTAAAGTGGTTGAGCCGATCCAGTACATTGTAGACAAACCGCTTTCGAGTTTCTCTGAAAGCTTTCGGACCATCCGTTCGGCTATCCGAATCAGCTCAATCGACACCAAAAACACCGTTATCGCCGTTTCATCCCCGCTGCCTGGGGACGGCAAGACGACGATTGCAGTATGTTTGGGGCGTGTATCCGCCATGGCAGGCTCCTCCGTCTTGATAATTGACGGTGATCTGCGCCGCAGACGGTTGACCAAAATGCTATGTCCAGACGTGGACAAAGGACTGCTTGAGGTTCTGGACGGCACCGCTCGCCTGGAAGATGTGGTGGTTCGGGATGAGGCGTCCGGCCTGTTGATTTTGCCAGTGGCTGAGAGCACCTTCACTCCGCGTGATATATTCAGTTCAGAATCCTTTGGCGCCCTGATGGCTCAGCTGCGGATCCAGTATGATCAGGTGATTATGGATACGGCTCCTCTTCTAGCGGTGAGTGATGTCCGGATGACCACTCCGCATATCGATAGTATTTTGATGGTTGTGTTATGGAAGAAGACTCCCGTGGGCCTTATATGCAGGGCGCTTGATGGATTGTCCGCTTCAAAAGTAAAAGTGCTGGGCGTGGTCCTCAACAAGGTGAATCTCAGGGTCCAAGCCTATTATGGTTATCGTGGCTATTATGGTTCAGGATACTATTATGGACGTTCTCAAAAATACTACTCAGATTAGAAAGGCATTCTGGAGACGTCTGGCCGTCGAGGTAAGATGAGGGTCTGTGACATCTTGTTCGGACGTGTGCGTGCACACGCCCTGCCGGGGTGGCCAGTGTATGCCGTCGGTGATATCCATGGCCGCTTGGATCTATTGCAGAAGCTGATCGCGAAAATCAGAGACCATGCCGGATCCACGCGCTATGAGTTGATCTTTCTGGGTGATTATATTGATCGCGGTGAAGCGTCGGCGGGCGTTGTGGATTATCTGCTTAACGCGCCGGAGCTAGCGAGCGTTCAGCGTGTCTTCCTCAAAGGCAATCATGAAGCCGCCCTGTTGGATTTTCTCGACGATCCAGGGACAGGGCCGTCATGGAGCGCCCATGGCGGTTTTGAGACCTTGATCTCCTATGGCGTGCGCACATCGCAGCTGCGGAGCGATGAGGCGGTGTGGGAATCGACAGCGCAGGATTTCAGGGCCAAGCTTCCGGCCGCGCACTTGGCTTTCTACCAGAATCTGGATCTGTATGTGCGGCGGGGAGATTTTCTGTTTGTGCATGCGGGGGTGAACCCTGACAAACCTTTGCATGATCAGACCGAAGCCGATCTCCTGTGGATTCGGGATGCATTCTTGGGCTGTTCACGCCAGCATGAATGCATGATCGTGCATGGTCATACACCCGAACCCGCCCCCGTCAGGGACAAGCGCCGAATCGGAGTGGATACCGGCGCCTACCAGACCGGTGTGCTGACAGCCGTGAGTATTTCTCCCGACGGAATCGACTTTCTCTCCACGCCCTGATTGAGAATGATGTCGGCGAACAATCTTGTTTTTCAAGTATCAGACCGGACTCGGCAGGAGATTTTGACTTGCCTTTTTATTTATCCCATGGTGCTCGTCTGACATTCGGGTGTCAGTGATTGATAGCGCGGCCTAGTCGTGCGGATGGTCTTGCACAGCGTTTAATCAGGGACCGATCTCCCATGCTCCGACAACTCTGGCCCGCCGGGTTGATTTTGCTGGTGATTTTCTACGCGGCTTTTGCACGCGGCGGCGATCAGGTTCACGTGTCCCTGATGGTCTCCTTCGTAATCCTGGTGCTGTGCGCCGTACTTCTGCTGTCAAGGGGCGTGCATATCAATCTTCCAGGCCTGCTCTGGCTGGCGGGGGCGGCAGGGTTGTATCTGATAGGCTTGACACAAGGATGGGTGTCCACGGGGGCGGATGAATACGCTTCTCTTGTAGCCGCTGCGGCCGTGTTCTTACTGAGTTACAGCGCCGGCGTGAATACCGGTCGCAGTGAAGCTCTGTGGGCGCTCATACTGGCTATGGGTGCGGTGCTGGGCTTTGCCGCTTTTGTCGACTTCGTCGTTGATCCCGATGCTGTGTTTGGTTTTCCAGGCGGTTTTGACTCTAGACGTATGGCCGGGCCTTTCCTGTCGCCCAACACTGCCGCGACCTTCTACGGCATCGTGGGACTGGCGGCTTTGGCGTCTCTGTTACGCACTGTCAAGCGTGACGGCAGGATTGATCAGCGAATCCAGAACCTAACCTTGCCGAGTGTCGCCCTGCTGATCAGCGCCACCTGTCTTTTGCTGTCAGCGTCCCGAGCAGGCATCAGCCTGTTTGTCATCTCCGCTATAGCGCTAACTTTGTGGGATCAAATCGCTAGCTGGCGGACTCGCTTCGGCAAACCGTCAAACGATACCCTGAAGGCGCATCGGAACATCTTAAGCAAATTGCTTGGCTCTGGCTTGCCGCCCCTTATTCTGGCGGTGGTTTTTGGTTTATCCGGTAAACTGTATGCTGATCGGGTGATGGAAACGGGGGGGTATAACGGGCGTGCGATTATATTCGACCGCTATGCTGAGACAATCTGGAATACGCCTGTGTTTGGCGAGGGACTGGGTGGGTTTGGTTTTGCCAATGATATTCTTGCCACCGCTTCTGATGCGGATACGATCATGTATCAGAACGCCGCTCATAACATCGCCTTTCAGTGGATTCTGCAAACGGGTCCGTTGGGCAGTGCGCTGGCTCTCGCGCTTCTAGGTTCAATCCTGTTTGGTGTTGGAAGGGGTTTGATTCGACGTCGCAGGCAGCTGCTCATTCTACGTGCGGTGCTGATTATCGCGGTGTTTGTTCTGGCCCACGGCATGGTCGATTACGCGGTGGAAATCCCGGCTGTCATGTGGCTTTTCACCTTCATTCTTGGCCTGGGTCTGGGGGGAGCCGATGGAGGACGTTCCATATCTGGAAGCGGGGTGTCTGCCTGGCCGATACGTGCAGGCGTGATGCTGGTGCTGGCGGGTGCGGCGGGTCTCACTCTGACGGCCGGGCTTGATCGTGTGGCGGCGGTGAGCATGTCTTCACTCGATGATGCAATGTTCAAGGCGCGTTACCCCGATGCCACGGCCATCTCCGGTTCTTCCTATCTGAAGGAAACGATCGGGGATCGGGCTCTGCGGCTTGATCCCCCTGATCCAGCCTTGGCTTATGCAGCTTTCAACTCTAGCCTGAAAGCGGAACCACGCAACGGAATAGTCTGGGCCAAAGCGGCGTTTTCCCTTTATCAAATCATACCTGTGATCGGGGGATCTACCGAAGAGGCGCTCAGACAGTCCTATCTGGTTATGCCCTATGCGGATATTGATCACCTGAGATGGCGGTTGGACTTCATGGCCAACGCTTGGTCTACCATGCCTGAAGATCTGCGTGAAGCCGCCATTCGGGAATCTCGTATGCTGAAGCATGAGCGGCGTCGCTGGATCAGGCGGTTAGACGGTGAACCCCGTCCTCCGTATACGCCTCGGTCCCGCTAGTCCTGAGCCGCCCGCAGTCGCCTGGCTTTATCTGCAAAAACCGCTGGACATGACATAAACATATCTTTATATCCGTATCCGCGCCGATTTGAGCTTCAGCTTGCGGGCGCAGGACAAGTGCGGCTAAAGCGAAGCGTCGGGTGAGATCTCCTGATCTGGCTCTGATGCGGGTCATCGCGCCCCCGCGCGCGAGCTTTTATGCCGGTGTCCTGTTTCGCCTCTTCTTATTGGCGTTGGAACGTATAGGAGACCGCCATGACCTCTCCGGCTCGGCTGAATTGTCCCGCCACCCCGCTAATCTACCCGAAGTCGCCTGCCCGGCGTGCGGTCATGCTTGGCTGCGGTGTTGTGGGGGGCGGCGTGGTCGGACGTCTGCCCGAAGGGATCGATCTGGCGGGCATTCTCACTCGCATGCCACGTCCCCAAGGCGTCTCGGGTTTTCCAGTCTTCACCGATGCAGACACCGTGTTCGCACTTAAACCTGAATTGGTGATTGAAGCTCTGCCAGGAGGCGCTGAGGCTGAAGCACTTGTCGAGCGCGCCGTAGAGGCGGGCTGCGATATAGTGTCCGCCAACAAGGACGTGATTGCACGCCGGCCTGATCTTGTCGCTAGAACCCAGGCGCAAGGCCGTGTTTTCGCTTATTCCTCTGCAGTAGGGGGCGGTGCGCCGGTGCTGGAGACCGTGGCGTGCCTGCGTGAGAGTGGCTCCGGCGTGGGTCAGGTGCGCGGTGTGCTTAACGGCACGTCTAATTTTGTCCTTGACCGGTTAGCTCAGGGGTGCAGCCTGGGATACGCCGTGGAAGAGGCCCAGCGGGCTGGTTTTGCCGAAGCCGATCCTAGCGCCGATCTTGATGGTTTGGACGCGGCTAACAAGCTGGTTTTGATTGCCCGTGAAGCTTGGGGGGTTGAGATCGATCCCGCCGCCGTCATCACGACTTCGATTGCCGATTTGTCTACCTGTGTTCTGGACGCTGCGCGCCGTGATCGTCGACCGATCCGTCAAGTCGCTAGTCTGTCACGCAACGCTTCGGGTGTAAGCGCTCAAGTGCGTCTGGAATCGCTGTCGGCTCATGATCCGCTCAGCCGGGCGCGGGCGGAAGGCAATGTGGTGGCGCTCCTGCCCGAACGTGGCGCGGAAGTAATTGTGACAGGCAGGGGCGCGGGCCGCTTG
This sequence comes from Oceanicaulis sp., assembly GCA_007571185.1. Lineage (GTDB taxonomy): Bacteria > Pseudomonadota > Alphaproteobacteria > Caulobacterales > Maricaulaceae > Oceanicaulis. Next base: position 12,608 of record RKRX01000085.1, on the reverse strand, counting down.
CCTGCCGCCGGCAGTCTGATCGGGGATCTGTCCCGATTGCTCAAGGTTCGTCCAAAATGAGTCCGGTTAAGTCCGTCGTTCTGGAACGATATTCAGACTCTCCTTGGCGTGTTCAGGAGTACAGGTGTGGTTTCGAGCGTCCTGATGGCGGGGGCTGGGCGGATGTCAAGGGGCGTCTGGTCGGACCGGAAGATGGGGGGGTTGCCTTTGTGTTGGGCGGTGTTTCCGCAGACCGGCGTGTCGTCGCCGATGAGGCAGGGCCGGGCTGGTGGCCGGGTGTGGCCGGACCTGGCGGTGCGCTGGATCCTCGGTACAGGCGTCTGATCTCCATGGATTTTCTCGATGACGCTGCGGAGCCCTTCCCCACGGTGGAAGATCAGGCGGCAGCCGTTCTGACGCTGGCCGATAATGTTGGGATCGACCGGTTCGCGCTGGTGGGCGCCAGCTATGGCGGTACGGTGGCGCTCACCGTCGCGGCGCGGGCTCCAGATCGGGTCAACCGTCTGGATCTGTTGTGCGCCACGGCGGCGGTTCACCCCATGACCCAGGGCTTGCGCGCCATTCAGCGCGATATTCTAGAGCTGGCGCTGGAAGCCAGGCAGGGGCCGCGCGGTGTGGATCTAGCCCGACGATTGGCCATGATCACCTATCGCACCGCCGAAGAGTTTTCCGCCCGTTTCGGCCCGGAGGGTGAACAGGGCGGGGTAGAGGCCTATCTGGCCGCCCGGGGCGCAGATTACGCCCGCACCGTCACCCCAGAACGGTATCTGTCCCATCTGGCCTCCATGGATGCGGTCGTCCCTGATCTGTTGCGAATCACCGCGCCGGTTCGCTTGCTGGCTTTCCGGTCGGATCGTCTCTCACCACTGAGTGAGATATACGCCACCTGCGCGGCGCTGACGAGCGCCTCGAGCCATGTGGTTGAGCGTGACAGCCTTTATGGCCACGACGGTTTCCTCAAGGAGCCCGAGATAGTCAATGCTTTCCTGGAGGGGCGGGATGATTGATCCGCGTACCTGTGCGGCCCGTGCGGGGATCAATTGTGACCCTGGCCTCGGGGCTGTGGTGGCGCCCATTCAGGTGTCTTCGGCTTATCGTCGCGCCGATCCGGCCCGGCCCGGCGCGTTTGACTATGCCCGCACCGCCCAGCCCGGCCGGGCGGAGCTGGCCGCCGCCATCGCTGCATTGGAAGGCGCATCTGGTGCAGTGGTGACCAGTTCAGGCATGGCGGCGATTGATCTCATCCTGAATCTGATCCCGAACGGGGCGCGGGTCATCTGCGCTCACGACTGTTATGGCGGCGCCCGCCGCCTGTTTGACGCCCGTGCTCCGCAGCGCGGGTTTGATCTGGTTTATGCCGACTGCACCCGGCCGGAATTTCTAGGCGCTGTTCTGCGCGACGGTGCGGATCTGGTCTTTTTTGAAACCCCCTCCAACCCCCGTTTGCGGTTGACCGATTTGGCGGCAGCCTGCGCCCGCGCCAGGACCGCCGGAGCTCTTGTAGTCGTGGACAATACGATCCTGTCGCCCGCTCTGCAGCGACCGATCGAGCATGGCGCCGATCTTGTGGTCAGTTCGCTGACCAAAATCATCAACGGCCATTCCGACATGGTAGGCGGTGTGGTGTGCGCCACTGATAAGGGACATCTGGAACAGTTGAACTGGTGGGCGAACGCCGCCGGCGCCGTGTCCGGCGCGTTTGACGCTTTTCTGGCCATGAGAGGACTGCGGACCTTGCCGGTGCGCGCCAGGGTGCAGTCGGAGAGCGCTCTTCAGATCGCTGAACAGCTTGATGCCCACCCCAAGGTCGTCCGGGTGGATTATCCGGGATTGATCCGTCACCCCGGTCATGACATCGCTTGCCGACAACAGGTCAAGTTTGGTTCCCTGCTCAGTTTTGAACTGGAAGAAGGCCCCCCCGCAGTACGCCGGCTGGTGCAGAGCCTGGAGCTGTTCACCCTGGCTCAGTCACTGGGCGGAGTGGAGAGTCTGAGTAGTATTCCCGCCACCATGACCCATGCCGCCATGTCGCCCGAAGCCCGCCATAAGGCCGGGATCGGCGACGGCCTGGTGCGTCTGTCGGGTGGGCTTGAGACTGTCGGGGCTGTGTGGGCGGATCTGGAACAAGGCCTGGCTGCGATCTAGTCCTGTTCCTGTTGACTCCCATAACGCATCAAAAGCGGCGCCTGCCTTGACCATGGGAGGGTCAAAGGGTACCCGCCGCATGCTGACCACACTTGCCCGATGTAGGAATTTTCGGGAATTATATACCTAAGTGACCAAGCGACAGGCTTGGCAGGGCCGCTGGTAACCGCAGCCGGGCGATTAGATCATCCAGCATCCAGTTCCGGTATCGCCCGTGTGGCTCTTCTTCTTCCGGAATGATGAAAATCCTTCCGTCCGCCCTTCGCCAGAGTGAGACTGCCCGTCCACCGACTCGCAGGTATCCTCACACTCCCGTCACTGGAGTTCCTCGTGGAAGTCCAGTGACGGGAGACGCATGGTGCACACGGCTAAGCGGCCCGTTTGAGCACGTACCTTTGGGGACCGAGAATTTGGGGCGTCCGTGACCGTTCCTGCGCATCCTGGAATTTCGGCCAGCGCGACTTGAGAAATTCAGCGAACAGGACGGCAGGCTCGACCACGGCGTTGATCTCGTGGTTCCGCTCCAACAGAGCCGCGAGCGTCGGGGCCACACCGTCGAAGGCTTTGCGTGTGTCTTGGCTCGCAACATAGAGACTGTTCACGTCTTCAGACGTGAACACATGGTAGCCTCGACGTGCCGATACTGGACGTCGATAACTATCGCTTCAGCTGGAACGTCACTGTCGTTTCCCTGCTGCATGGTGCCCTCCCAAGTTCACCGATGCGGAGCCGCCATCGTAGTCGTGCAGAAAAATTCTGCAATCCCCTTGATCTTTTCGCCTTGGGTCACTATATTGCTATATAAAGAGAGGGACGAAAGATGACGCAGAAAGCACCCGGAAAGAGCCACCGTAAGGGTATCACGATAGCCGGGCTCTTCAGGATGTTCCCGGACGATGAGACGGCGACGGCATGGGTTGAGCGCATCCGCTGGCCGGACGGCGCGACCTGCCCGCATTGCGGCGGCGACCGGATCAGTCATCCTGTCAAGCACAAGACGATGACACACCGCTGCAAGGACTGCCGAAAGTGGTTTAGCGTCCGCACAGGGACCTGCATGGAGTCGTCCCGGCTCGGCTTACAGACCTGGGTGATCGCGATCTATCTGCTGAACACCGGATTGAAGGGACAGGCTTCGATGAAACTGCATCGTGACCTTGGCGTGACGCAGAAGACCGCTTGGCATTTGGCGCACCGCATCCGCGAGGCATGGGAAGGCAACGGCGGGAGCATGTTCGGCGGGCCGGTTGAGGTCGACGAAACCCATGTCGGAGGCAAGCTCAAGAACATGCACGTGGCAGAACGCAAGGCCGCGCGGGGGCAGTACAACTACGGCAAGTCCATCGTCGCCGGCGCCAAGGACCGGGCGACGAACAAGGTGAGTGCGGCGGTGGTCGGCGACACCACGGCCTTGACGCTCCAGACCTTCATCGAGGAACGGGTTGTCAGCGATGCCACGGTCTACACCGATGACGGGGCGAGCTACCGCAAGATGTCCTTCTTCGACCACGACTCGGTCAATCACTCGGCTGGCGAATATGTCCGGGGCGAGGTCAGTACCAACGGAGTAGAAGCCCTGTGGAGCCTGTTCAAGCGTGGGTTCCACGGCACCTATCACCATATGAGTCCGAAGCACTTGCAACGTTACATCAACGAGTTCGCAGGGCGGCACAACTGCCGGAACGCCGACTCGCTGGCCCAGATGGCCACGACCGTCGCAGGGCTGATCGGGAAGCAGCTCAGTTATCGGGATCTGGTAGCGTGACGCTGCCCCATCCCATCCCATATCAGGGGAGCAAGCGGAAACTCGCCCCAGTGATCGGCCGCTATCTACCCGCTAAAATCGGGACGTTCTACGATCCCTTCGCCGGGTCCGCGGCGATGTCGATCTACGCGGCGCACCATCGGCGGGCAGATCGCTTCGTGATCGCGGACAGCCTCGAACCGATGATCGCTCTGCTCCGCGCGATTGTGGATGAACCTGAAGTGATCTCCGCTCGGTACCGGGATTTGTGGGCCGGGCAGGCGAACGGCGATGCAGGGTATTTCAACCGAATTAGGGCCCGCTACAACGAGGCTGGCGATCACGTCGATTTGCTCTACCTGATCTGCCGATGCGTGAAGAACTCGATCCGGTTCAACAGGCACGGTCAGTTCACCCAGTCCGTGGACAAGCGCCGTCTCGGGATGCGCCCGGAGAAGATGCAGGACGCCGTGCGTGGCGTCTCGGAGATTCTGCGGGGTCGCGTCAAGTTTCTGGTCGGGGATTGGCTGGAGTCGACCGCCGACGCTGGCACGGCGGATTTTATTTACATGGACCCGCCCTATCTCGGGACGTCGACAGGGCGGGACCGACGATACCACCGGCAGATGACGCGAGACGAATTGGTGTCGGGTCTGGTGAGCCTTCGTCGTCGGCAAATCCCCTTCGCCCTATCCTATGATGGCTCAACCGGCGGTCGCTTGTATGGCCCACCACTGCCGGACAGCCTCGGTCTTTCCCGCCTGCTACTTCATGCGGGGGTGTCTTCGCAGGCGACCCTCAACGGGAAGCGCGAGGAAACGCTGGAGAGCTTGTACTTGACGCCCGACTTGGCACCGACCGAGAGTACCATGCCCGCCGGCCAAGTCAGCCTAGAACTCGTGCCAGCAGCTTCTTGATGACGGCAGCTATCGTCGTGTCCGACTTCTCCGCCTTGTCGCGGATTCTTTCAAACGTCTCGACTTCCAAGCCCCGCCATTCGATATCGACGCGCCGCACCTGCTCCCCAGCGATATGGCTATAGTCATCTGGGAACGCCCAGAAGCACGATCCACATGTCTTGGCGTCCCGCGCGTGCCGCCAGTTCGAGCATTGCTCGCAGGACCACGATTTCGCGCGTTGGCTCGAAGCGGTCAGCATCATGTGGGCGTCCGGGCGATCTTCGCCATGGGCTTCCTCGCCCGCGACTTCGTAGGGCACCCTGTGGTCGATTTGCAGATAGCGCGGCTCGTACCGCTCGCCCGTGATGGCGTCGCGAGAGTCGTACCGCTCGATCAGCGCGTCCTTGAATCGCTTGGAGAAGGCTTTGCGCCCGCCGATCCGCCCATGAACGATCTTGTCGGGATCGTCGAAGCGATAGGAGCCGATCTTGCGCCCGGTCTTCGGACTGGTTACGGTCTCGGTGACAAGGGGAATGCCCTGTTCCCGCACGTCTCGCGCCGCCCTCGGAGGGTGGTCGTAGCCGTACAGGGATTGAAGCTCCTCCGTTGTGACCGAGCCGTACTCGATGATATGGTCGATCACCGTACGGGGCCGCTTCGCGGTCACTTTCTCGCATAGGGCGAGGATGCGGGGATCGACAGTTCGGCTCGGCATGGCGATAAGGTAGAGGAAAGGGAGACCATGAGCAAGATACCCAAGCGCCAGCGCGGCCGCCCTGTGAAGAAGCCCTTACCTAAGCCCATCGACGACTCGCCGGAGAACGTGATGCGGGCGATTCTGGCGACGCCGCCCAAGCAGGATCAGGACTGGCGGTACACGCAAAACGGCGAGGATTAGCATCTCGCTTGGTCACTTAGGTATATAATTCCCGAATTTTCCATCCATGGCGGTCTCGCGGATGCGCCGATATGCAGGCGTGGAGGAACCGCCTTCAGATATGTGATATGAGGATCAATATGGCTGACGCGATCAAGAGCGACGCCAACGAGGCTGAATGTATGGATGATCACCGTTTTCCCGCTATCCCAGGATTGTCAGAACTGCCCGGGATTGATTCTGAAATTTTGGAGTTCTGGAAAATTGATGGCACATTCCATGCCTCCATCGAGGAACGCCCCGAAGATCATCAGTTCGTCTTTTATGACGGCCCGCCTTTCGCCAATGGTCTGCCGCACTACGGTCACCTGCTGACCGGTTTCGCCAAGGATGTAATCCCGCGGTTTCAGACCATGAAGGGCAAGCGCGTATATCGTCGCTTTGGTTGGGACACTCATGGCCTGCCTGCCGAGCTGTCGGCAGAGAAGAATCTGGGTATTTCCGGACGCAAGGCCGTTCTGAAAATGGGTATTGACAAGTTCAACGCAGCAGCACGTGAAGGCGTGATGAAATATGCAGATGCTTGGGAAGAGTATGTGACCCGTCAGGCGCGTTGGGTGGATTTTGAGAATGATTACAAAACACTTGATCTGACCTTCATGGAAAGCGCGTTGTGGGCTTTCAAGCAGCTGTGGGATAAGGGTCTGGTCTACAAGGATTACCGCGTGGTGCCCTATTCGTGGGCTGTTGAATCTCCGCTGTCGAATTTTGAGACCCGGCTGGATAATGCCTACCGCACCCGCACCGATCCTGCCGTCACCATCGGCTTTGAGTTGAAAGAAGGTCAGGGCGAACTGTCGGGCGCGAAAATCCTGATCTGGACCACCACGCCCTGGACACTGCCGTCCAATCTGGCTGTCGCCGCCGGTGCGGATATTACCTATGCAATCATGCGCAGGGGTGAAGAGCGTTTCATCCTGTCAATGAGTGGATTGCAGAAATACAGCAAACAGTTTGAAGGCGCCGAACAGATTGGGGTGGTGAAAGGTGCAGACCTGAAAGGGCTCAAATATCATCCGCCCTTTGATTATTTTCTCGGTCGTAAAAACGCCCATCAGATTCTGATCGAGGATTTTGTTGTTGACGAAGAAGGCGTCGGCATCGTGCATTTGGCGCCGGGATTTGGCGAGGATGATCTCAATGCCTGTCGTCGCGCCGAGATTGCAGTGGTCACACCCGTAGATCAGGCCGGGCGCTATACCAGGGAAATCCCTGACTATGAAGGCATGCTGGTGTTTGACGCCAACAAGCCGATTATTCAACGCATGAAGCAAGAGGGAAAGCTGTTCCGTCACGATACATATGATCACAATTATCCGCACTGCTGGCGCACTGATGAACCGCTCATCTATAAGACGGTCGATAGCTGGTATCTGAAAGTCTCCAGGTTTCGTGATCGGATGGTGGAGCTGAATAAGACTGTCAACTGGTCGCCTGCTCACGTCAAAGATGGTGTTTTCGGAAACTGGCTCGCCGGGGCGCAGGATTGGAATATCTCCCGCTCGCGCTTCTGGGGCACGCCGATCCCGGTCTGGGTGTCAGACGACCCGAACTATCCGCGTGTGGATGTGTATGGCTCTATTGAAGAACTGGAAGCTGAGTTCGGGGTTAAGGTCACCGATCTGCACCGCCCGTTCATTGATAAACTGACCCGTCCAAACCCGGATGATCCCACAGGCGAGTCCACCATGCGTCGCGTGGAGGATGTGTTTGACGTGTGGTTTGACTCCGGCTCCATGCCCTATGCCCAGGTCCATTATCCGTTTGAAAACAAACACTGGTTTGAAGACAACTTTCCAGCGGACTTCATCGTGGAATATTTGGCGCAGACACGGGGTTGGTTTTATACCCTGATGGTGCTGTCCACAATGTTGTTTGACCGACCGCCGTTCAAGAACGCGATCTGTCATGGCGTCGTTCTGGACAAAAATCGTCAGAAACTGTCCAAGCGTTTGCGCAATTATCCTGACCCGATGGCGTTTTTTGACCAGTTTGGTTCGGATGTGATGCGTTGGTTCCTGATTTCTTCACCGGTGCTGACCGGCGGGGATTTATTGGTGCCTAAGGACGCCCGCGAGATCGCCGGTGTGCGGCGCGAGGCCATCGCGCCGCTTCTGAACGCATATTCCTTCTTCTCGCTGTATGCGAACCTGGAAGACCGCAAACCGCAAATCATCACCGAGGCCGAAGACCCTCTTGATCGCTATATCCTGACCAAGACCGGTCAGCTGGCGCGTGCTGTGGAAACGGCGCTGTCAGGCTATGACATTCCTCGCGCTTGCAAGGAGGCGACGGCCTATTTTGATGCGCTGACAAACTGGTATATTCGCCGCTCCCGCGCCCGGTTCTGGGGATCAGAAAATAAGGGGGCCAAAAACGCCGCCTTTGACACGCTTTACACCGTGCTGGCGAAACTGTGCCGTGTGCTGGCTCCGTTGCTGCCGATCATCAGCGAGAAAGTCTACAAGGCGCTTACCGGTGAACGTTCAGTGCACCTGGAGCCTTGGCCGGAAGCAACTGAATTTCCGACCGATCATGATCTGGTCCACAGGATGGATCTGGTGCGGGAAGCCTGTTCCTCCGCGCTCGCCATCCGGGAACGCTCGCGCTTGCGTGTGCGTCTACCGCTGAAAACCCTGACTGTCGTGCATGCTGACAGCGCCGGGCTCAAGCCTTTTACGGATCTCATTCGTGATGAAGTGAATGTGCGGGCCGTGGCGCTTTCCACTGAACTGGACGCCTATGGCAAAGTGGAGCTTAAACCTGATCCCCGGATCGGCAAACGCTTGGGCCATGCCATGAAACAGGTGATGATCGCCTCTCGTCAGGGCGCGTTCATGCTTAACGATGACGGCTCCGCCGTTGTGGCCGGTCAGACCCTGTCTGCCGATGAGTTTTCCATGCGTGTGATCACCGATGAGGGTAACGATGCCGAACCCTTCGCCGGTACCGGCGCTATCGTGCTTGACACTTCAGTGGATGCTGATCAGGAATGTGAAGGGCTCGCTCGAGATATGGTGCGTGCGATCCAGACTGTCCGTAAAGAGGCTGGTCTTGAAGTGTCGGACCGCATTACGCTGGGCATTTTCGGGGACGAAACCATTATCGCAGCCTGTGAAGCTCATCGCGATTTCATCAAGAATGAAACACTGGCTGTCAAAGTTTCGAATGAAATCGTTGAAGATTTGGATGATTATGAGATTAAACTTGGGAAAGATGGTGATTTTATCAGCAAGCAGAACATTCAGGGTAAAACTGTGCTTATCGCGTTGAAGAAAGTCGGTCAGGATCAGGTTGATGACTGAACAGGCTGTTTATGATTTCACGGCGCTGGAAAACAAATGGCGCGACCGTTGGCGACGGAACCGCACCATGGCGACGCCTGATCCCGGGCCGGGCGATAAGACTTTCTATGTGTTGGACATGTTTCCGTATCCATCAGGCGCCGGTCTGCATGTGGGCCATCCGGTGGGGTATCTGGCCACCGATATTGTGGCCCGTTACAAGCGTATGGCGGGGTATAGGGTGCTTCACCCCATGGGGTGGGATAGTTTCGGCCTTCCGGCAGAACGTTACGCCATGAAGACCGGGGTGCACCCTGAAGTCTCTACCGAGGCCAATATTGCGACCTACAAACGCCAGATGGATTTGTTGGGTCTGGGATATGACTGGGATCGTGAGATTCAAACGTCCAGCGCGGATTATTATCGCTGGACCCAGTTCATTTTCATCCAGCTCTATAACGCCTGGTATGATGCTGAAGCTGGCGCGGCGCGCCCTGTTGATGAACTGCCGATCCCCGCTGAGATTCTCGCGGCGGGCAGGCGTGCGGTTCAGAAATACCAGGATGAACACCGTCTGGTGTATTATGAAACCGCCCCGGTGAACTGGTGTGCGGAGCTGGGCACGATCCTTGCCAATGAAGAGGTGTTCAACGGCAAATCCGAGCAAGGCCACAAGGTCGTGCGCGTGCCGTTACGCCAGCTGAAAATGCGCATCACCGCCTATGCTGAGCGTTTGATCGCTGATCTTGAGGCGCTGGACTGGCCCGAAGGCATTAAGGAGTCCCAGCGCCAATGGATTGGTCGATCCGAAGGTGTGCAACTGCACTTCAAGGTGCGGGGATCAGATGTGGAAGTGGAGACCTTCACCACGCGCGTGGACACGCTGGGTGGGGTGACCTTTCTCGCTCTTGCGCCTGAGCATGAACTGGTGGACGCCTTGACCACGCCCGATCAGCGCGCTGCTGTGGACGCTTATCGCGATGAAGCCGCCTGCAAATCTGATCTTGATCGCACCAGAGATGCTGAGAAGACGGGCGTTCCCATCGGCGCTGCGGCGATCAATCCAGTCACCGGACGCCCTGCGCCGATTTATGTGGCCGATTATGTTTTGCCCGATTACGGCGCCGGTGCAGTGATGGGTGTTCCAGCCCATGATGAACGCGATTTTGCCTTCGCCGGAAAATACGGCCTTGATATTGTGCCGGTCATTGATCCGGGCATGAACGCTCCAGACCGTGAGCGTGTCCTTGCGGGCCGTAAATGCTGGATTGAAGACGGCGTGATGCTGTCACCGCCGAAGGGAGGCGCCGGGCTGTATCATGCCGGTATGCGCTGGCGCGATGCGCGTGAAGCGGTGGCCGATCATCTGGAGGTGAAAGGTCTTGGGAAGCGGAAAATCGCCTATAACCTGCGTGACTGGATTTTCGCCCGTCAACGCTATTGGGGCGAACCCATTCCTGTCATTCATTGGGAGGATGGGACACGCACCACCGTGCCCGAAGACCAGTTGCCGCTGACCCTGCCTCACATTGATAATTACAAACCGACCCGGCAGGCGCAATCGCCGTTGGAGCGAGCAGAGGACTGGGTGGAGGTCACCGATCCTGAAACCGGGCTGAAAGGTCGACGGGAAACCAACACCATGCCGCAATGGGCGGGATCATGCTGGTATTACCTGCGTTTCAAGGATTCCAGGAACGCCGCCGCCATGGTGGATCCCGCGCTGGAAAAAGCATGGGGCATGGTGGATTTGTATGTTGGAGGCGCCGAGCACGCCACACTGCATTTGCTGTACGCCCGTTTCTGGCACAAGGTTTTATTTGATCTAGGGCTGGTTTCCACCAGCGAGCCGTTCCGCAAGCTGGTCAATCAGGGGCTTTTGACCAGCCATGCCTTCAGGAACGAACGCGGGATCATTCTGCCCATTGATGAGGTGGCTTCGAAAGAGAACGGGGTCTTTGTGCATGCGGCATCAGGGGATGTGGTGACCCGGGTGAGCGCGAAAATGTCTAAATCCCTGCACAATGTGGTGACGCCTGATGATGTGGTCGCCCGCTTTGGCGCGGATGCTTTCCGGGTGCACATGATGTTCATGGGCCCATTAGAGGCCATGCGTGAATGGGAGACTGACAGGGTCGCCAGCGCGTCGAAATTTCTTCATCGGGTCTGGCGCTTCACCACCGAAGGATTGGCCAACCCGTCTTCTGATGAAGGCAAGCCGGTGTCTCTGGCCCTGACCCGGCTGGTGCTGGCGGTGACCGAGGATCTCGACAATCTGCGTCTGAATACAGCGATTTCAGAATTGATGAAATTCCTCAAGGTCGCCGAAGGCCAGCCGGTTTCCAAAGCAACGATCGATCGGTTCATCACCGTGCTGGCGCCGTTTGCCCCCTTTATGGCCGAAGAATTGTGGGAGATGGCCGGTTCCAGCACCTCGGTCTTTGAGGCGCCCTGGCCGAGGGCCAATGAGGCGGATCTGAAAGCAGGGATCGAAAAAATCGAGGTCGTTGTTCAGGAAGGCGGCAAGCGCCGGGCGACCATCATCCTGGCGCCGGACGCCGATGACCAAACCGTGCGGGAGGCGGCAAAAGCGCGTCTGGCTGAAATGGGCAAGCCTGTTGACGGGCTGGACCTGAACCGGGTGATCGTGGTGCGCGACAGAAAGTCGGGCCAGATCAAGCTGGCCAATATATCGGTGCAGGCTTATTCAACGTCCGGTGTCTGACCATCCACGGTGACCTGGGCTTGTATTACGGTCATCGCGTTGGCGAAGGCTTCGTTTCCAAGCTTGCCATCAAAGAACATATCATAACTTTCCTGAAGCACGGGGCCGTAAAGCAGGGCGCCGTCGGCGTCATCTTCGGCCACGAAAGTGTCCGCCGTGTCCAGAATCTCATGCCATACATCACGCACCTGGGCCCAATAGTCCTTTGTGGCCGCCCAGTAATCGGCAGCGGGTTGGTCGTTTTCCAGGTCAGTGCGGCGATAGGTGTTGATGCCGTGCTCACGGACAATTTCTCGTGGGGTTCCCTCACGCAGGACGAGCTTGGAATTGTCCTGCTCATGGGTCCAGCCCCAGCTCAGCACGGTGTGGCGGTTTACCGCTGCAATGGTGTCGTAATCATCGCGGGTGGTGGCGTCCCGACGCGGCAGCGGGCGCCAGGTGCGGGCCGGTTCCCAGGTGGAAGCTTCCCCGGTGTGCGTCCAGCGGGCGATGCCGGCGTAACGCGGGCTGTCATCAACCTGATAGACAGTTTGGGACCAGGCGCCGGCGGCGTCTTCAGCCCTGATCTCCTGCATGGAGAAGGTGTTGAAACCTTCAAAGGCCATCAGGCGCTCGGGTTGATATCGCCAATCCTGGCGCCAGTGCTTGACCACGAAGGGATTGTCTGTGTCCCCGGTCAGAAGCAGGTGTTGCAAGGCGATGTATGCGCCGGTGTCTTCAATCACATAGACCACTTCACGCGCGGGGGTGACCTTGGGATCTTTCAGGGTGTAGTCCGCCTCGATGGGCAGAAACTCGGTGAAGTCAAAAATGACTTCATATTCACCCTGCATGGCGAGGATCGCCCGGCGATCAGCTTGAAATGCTTCAGCAC
>RKRX01000206.1 GCA_007571185.1 Oceanicaulis sp. | reverse complement strand
CTCTATCTCAACCGTCGAGGCTTTGCTCCGCTGGTGTTGTGCAAATCCTGCGGTCACAAGATGAAAAGTCCCCAGGCTGATCGCTGGCTTGTGGAGCATCGCCATACCGGGCGGCTGATCTGCCATGTGACCGGGTTTTCCATGCCTAAACCTGAGACCTGTCCAGAATGCGCTGCACCGGGTGCTCTGATCGGAGTGGGGCCGGGGGTGGAGCGTGTGGCTGAGGAAGCACGTAGCCGCTTTCCTCATGCACAGGTGGAGGTTTTCTCCTCTGACACCACCGGATCGGGCGCTGATGTGCGTGCGATCGTTGAGCGTATGGAGCGGGGTGAGATTGACATTTTGGTGTGCACCCAGATCGCCGCCAAAGGGCATCACTTTCCCGATCTGACGCTCGTGGGGGTTGTGGATGCTGATCTGGGTTTGGCTGGCGGCGATCTGCGCGCCGGGGAACGCACCTATCAGACCCTGGTTCAGGTGGCGGGCCGGGCCGGGCGATCTGACCGGCCGGGTCGGGCGATCCTGCAGACCTGGAAGCCTGAGCATGAGGCGCTACAGGCGCTGGCGGACGGAGATCGGGACGCTTTTCTGATGACTGAACGTACGATGCGCGAGGCGTTGAAGCTGCCTCCTTTTGGCCGTTTGGCGGCCTTGATCGTGTCCGGGCCGGACATAACCTCCCTGGATCAGACGTGTCAGGTCATCGCTCAAGCTGCGCCGCTGTCTGACGGAGTGGAGGTTTTTGGCCCCGCCGAAGCGCCTTTGGGTGTGGTGCGGGGGCGCTGGCGGCGGCGGTTTCTGGTGCAGACCCGGAAAAACGTGGATGTATCGGCCTATATGTGCGCTTGGATGGGTCGGATCAAACCGCCTTCTACAGTGCGGGTCGTGCTTGATATCGAGCCTTACTCCTTTCTATAATCCTCCCGGCCTGTGTGGATGGTGCTGCTGGGTACGGCGTGCATCTGTCCCGCTGGTGCAGGTGCGTAACGCGATGGTGTTGCGGGGGGCGCACCCCTGTGCTAGTTCGGCGCCCGGTTGTAAGGGACGTGCGGCGATCACTCGTGTGCGCCTTGCATGAAGACAAGGTCTTTTAAGGGTTTGGGACTGGCGATTCAGGCAGGTTTCAAACCAGTTTCGTGAGAAGAAAGCGGCGCGCAACGGTGACCACCGTCAGTAATGTGATCATGAGCGAGGTCGGCGAGCGCTATGCGCGCGCCTTGCTCGACCTGGCCCAGCAGGCCGGTGAACTGAAATCTGTGCAAGCGGATGTGGATGCGCTGGGCGCGATCTTCTCTGAGTCCGCGGATCTGGCTGAAACCTTGTCTAGCCCGCTGCACGGCGAGGCGGAAAAGGCGGCTGTGCTGTCTGCTCTGACAGACAGGCTTGGCGCTCGGGATCTGACCTGTAAATTCATTGCTGTCGCGGTCAAAAACGGCCGCGCCGGCGATATTTCAGCCATGCTGGGTGCTTTCTCGGTGCTAACGGAACGTATGCGTGGCGCTGTTTCGGCCAGGGTGATAACCGCTGATGCGCTCGCCCCGGCGCAGCACAAGGATCTGGCTGCAGCGTTGAAATCTGCACTGGATCTGGATGTAGATATCCACACTGAAGTGCGGCCCGACATTCTGGGCGGACTGATCGTCAGGGTTGGTTCGCGTATGTTTGATTCTTCCCTCCACACAAAGCTGGAGGGGCTGCGTAATACGATGAAAGAGGCGTAGATTATGGAAATCCGAGCGGCGGAGATATCCGCGATTCTGAAACAACAGATCAAAAACTTCGGTGCTGAAGCGGAAGTTTCTGACGTTGGTCAAGTGCTGAGTGTGGGTGACGGCATCGCCCGCGTTTATGGGCTGGACGATGTGCAGGCTGGTGAGCTCGTGCAATTTCCCGGCGGTGTTAAGGGCATGGCCCTGAACCTTGAGCGTGATAATGTGGGTTGCGTGATCTTCGGCGATGATCGGGGTGTCAGGGAGGGTGACACCGTCAAACGTCTGGGCTCCATTGTGGACGCCCCGGTCGGCAAGGGTTTGCTGGGCCGTGTGGTGAATGCCCTGGGCGAACCAATCGACGGCAAGGGCCCGGTCAAAAGCGCTGAGCGGCGCATCGTGGATGTCAAGGCGCCGGGCATCCTGCCGCGGAAATCAGTGCATGAGCCGATGGCGACCGGTATCAAGGCGATCGACTCCATGATCCCGATTGGCCGCGGACAACGAGAGCTGATTATTGGCGACCGTCAAACGGGCAAAACCGCCGTCGCCATCGACACTATTCTCAACCAGAAATCCTTAAATCAGGGTGATGACGAGAGCCGGAAACTCTATTGCATATACGTGGTGATTGGCCAAAAGCGTTCCACCGTGGCCCAGGTTGTCAAAACGTTGGAGGATAATGGTGCGATGGAGTACTCCATCGTTGTAGCCGCCACCGCATCCGACCCGGCGCCGATGCAGTTTCTGGCGCCGTTCACCGGTTGCGCTATGGGTGAATATTTCCGCGACAATGGCATGCACGGCTTGATCATCTACGATGATCTGTCCAAACAAGCCGTGGCTTATCGCCAGATGTCGCTGCTCTTGCGCCGCCCGCCGGGCCGTGAAGCCTATCCGGGTGATGTGTTCTACTTGCACTCCCGTTTGCTGGAGCGCGCAGCAAAGCTGAACGAAGGCCAGGGTTCGGGTTCTTTGACGGCGTTGCCGATCATTGAAACCCAAGCCAACGACGTGTCAGCCTATATTCCCACCAACGTGATTTCGATCACGGATGGTCAGATATTCCTGGAAACCGACCTGTTTTACCAAGGGATCCGCCCGGCGGTGAACGTGGGTTTGTCGGTGTCCCGTGTGGGTTCTGCGGCGCAGACCAAGGCGACCAAGACTGCGGCTGGCAAGATCAAGGGCGAACTCGCCCAGTATCGTGAAATGGCGGCCTTCGCCCAGTTCGGTTCTGACCTAGATGCGGCGACTCGCAGGCTGCTTGCGCGCGGTGAGCGCTTGACCGAGTTGCTCAAGCAGCCTCAGTTCAGCCCGTTGTCGATGGAGGAGCAGGCGTGTGTGATGTACGCAGGTACGCGCGGTTTCCTTGACGGTATCGCAGTGTCTGATATCAGTCGATACGAAGAGGCCTTGCTGCGTCACCTGCACGCAGAAAAAGCCGATCTATTGGCTGTAATTGGTGACACCGGGAAGCTGTCTGATGAGTCCGAAACGGCGCTGAAGGCAACGCTGGCGGCTTTTACGGCGAACTTCGCATGAGACGGATGTGCTTTTGGGCGATGTCCAACCAGTTTATATTTGCGGGGTGGTTCGCCGCCCCTGACGGGAGCAAGCCGTCGGGCTGAGGACGACAAATGGCCAGCCTTAAAGAACTGAAAAACCGGATCAACTCGGTCGAATCGACCAAGAAGATCACCAGGGCGATGCAGATGGTCGCTGCAGCTAAACTGCGCAAGGCGCAGGAAGCCGCTCAGGCTGCGCGCCCCTATGCCGAGCGATTGGCGGCTGTGATGGCCAATTTATCCTCGGCTATGAAAGGCCCGGATGCGCTGCCTCTGCTGGTGGGCGTCGGCAAGGATGAGACACGTCTGCTGGTTGTCGCCACGGCGGAGCGCGGCCTTTGCGGTGGTTTCAACACCAATATCGCTCGCCTGGCGCGTGAGCGTGTGGCCGCGCTTGTCGGGATTGGCAAGACGGTCAAGGTTCTGACCGTGGGTAAGAAAGGTCATGAAGCCCTCAAGCGTCTGCACGGAGACAAGATCATCGGACACATTGAGCTGAAGTCTGTGAAGTCCATCGACGGTTCGGTTTCTACTAAGATCGGTGACAGGATTCGCACCCTGTTTGACGCCGGTGAGTTTGATGTCTGTGAAGTTATCAGTTCCCGGTTCGTATCCGTGATCAGCCAGACGCCGCATGCCCGGGTGTTGATCCCGGCGTGTGACGCTATCGATGAGTGTGTAGAGCGTCCCGATCTGAAAGGCGCGATCTATAGCTATGAGCCCGATGAAGAGAGTATCCTTGAGGTTCTGTTGCCGCGTTATGTGGATACTGTGCTTTTGTCGGTACTGCTGGAGAATGCAGCTGGCGAAATGGGAGCTAAGATGGCGGCTATGGATGCGGCGACCCGCAATGCTGGTGAGCTGATCGACAAGCTCAATCTGGAATACAACCGCTCCCGCCAAGCGAAGATCACCAAGGAGCTGATTGAAATCATCTCCGGCGCCGAAGCGGTTTGATGGCAGGAAGTTTGAACGATGGGTGACCGGGTGCGGCGCCTTGTAAAATTTGGAAGAGAGGCTGGAACAATGAGCAATCTCAAGGGCCGTATCACACAGGTGACAGGCGCCGTCGTGGACGTGGAATTCGATAGCGGCCTTCCGCAGATACTGAACGCCCTGGAAACGATGAACGGCGACCGGAAACTGGTTTTGGAAGTGGCGCAACATCTCGGTGAGAATGCGGTGCGCGCCATTGCTATGGATGCAACCGAAGGTTTGAGGCGCAGTTCTGAGGTCACTGACACTGGATCCCCGATCATGGTGCCCGTGGGTCCAGGCGCTTTGGGACGCATTATGAACGTGGTTGGCGAACCGATCGACGAAGCGGGTGAGGTGACGCACGACAAGAAAGCCCCGATCCACCGTCCGGCGCCGGACTTTGACGAACAGTCCACCGAAGCCGAGATCCTGCCGACCGGGATCAAGGTTGTGGATCTGCTCTGCCCGTACGCCAAAGGCGGTAAGATCGGCCTGTTCGGCGGCGCTGGCGTGGGCAAGACGGTTCTCATCCAGGAGCTGATCAACAACATTGCAAAGCTGTTCGGGGGTTACTCGGTTTTCGCCGGTGTGGGCGAGCGAACCCGTGAGGGTAATGACCTGTACTGGGAAATGATTGAGTCAGGTGTGAACAAGAACCCCAAGGAGAACAAAGGTTCTGCCCAGGGTTCGCGTTGTGCGCTGGTCTTCGGCCAGATGAATGAACCACCCGGCGCGCGCGCGCGCGTAGCGCTGTCTGGTCTGGCTCAAGCAGAATATTTTCGCGATGAGGAAGGCAAGGATGTACTGTTTTTCGTAGATAACATTTTCCGCTTCACCCAAGCGGGCGCCGAGGTATCTGCGCTGTTAGGGCGCATCCCGTCCGCCGTGGGTTACCAGCCGACCCTGTCCACTGACATGGGCGCGTTGCAAGAGCGCATCACTTCCACCAAGAAAGGATCAATCACCTCTGTACAGGCGGTTTACGTGCCCGCCGACGACCTGACTGATCCTGCCCCCGCCACCACTTTCTCCCATCTCGACGCCACCACGGTGCTGAATCGCTCCATCGCAGAAAAAGGCATTTATCCCGCCGTAGATCCACTGGATTCCACCTCACGGATTCTCGAACCGCGCATTGTGGGTCAAGAACACTATCGGACCGCCCGTCGCGTGCAAGAAATCCTGCAGCGTTACAAAGCTCTACAGGACATCATCGCTATCTTGGGCATGGATGAACTGTCCGAGGAGGACAAGCTGGTTGTGGCTCGCGCCCGCAAGATCGAACGCTTCTTGTCTCAGCCGTTCGACGTGGCGGAAGTCTTCACAGGTTCGCCAGGCGTCCAGGTGCCGGTGGAAGAGACCGTCAAGGGCTTCAAAGGTCTGTGTGATGGCGATTATGACCACCTTCCAGAACCGGCTTTCTACATGGTTGGCTCTATCGAAGATGCGGTGAAGAAGGCGGAGAAACTGGCTGCCGACGCAGCCTGAATCTGTCGGGTTGGCGCGTTTGTACAAGGCATCGGCGATCTGCCTGCGCAGGCGGGCGAGCGCATTTCGAGCAAGGATTGGTCCATGGCTGACAAACTGCATTTTGACCTGGTTTCTCCCGAACGCCGTGTGTTTGCGGGTGATGTGGACATGGTCGTGGTTCCAGGCATGGAAGGCGATTTCGGCGTGCTGGCCGGTCACGCCCCCTTC
>RKRX01000193.1 GCA_007571185.1 Oceanicaulis sp. | reverse complement strand
GCGATCAGGCGGTGCAGGCGGTGGACGGGCTCAACACCCTGATCGACTATCGCTACCGACAGCACTTCAAAGCCGAACGCGGCCATAACGGCGCGGGACGGAATCGTACAGGACGGGGGGGTGACGATGTCATCCTGAAAGCCCCTGTCGGCACCCAGGTTCTCGATGAAGACAAGCAAACCTTGCTGGCGGACCTGACTAGGGCTGGTCAACGCGCCTTGCTGGCCAAGGGCGGGATCGGCGGCAAGGGCAACGCTCATTTCAAATCCAGCCGCCATCAGGCCCCGCGCATCTCCCAGCCTGGCGAGCCGGGAGAAGAGCGCACCATCTGGCTGCACCTGAAACTAATCGCAGACGCCGGGCTGGTCGGTCTTCCCAATGCAGGAAAATCCACTGTGCTGTCGGCGGCTAGTCACGCCCGGCCCCGGATCGCCTCCTACCCCTTCACCACTCTCAATCCCAATCTAGGAGTGGTGGAGATAAACGCGGACGCCCGGTTTATTCTCGCCGACATCCCCGGCCTCATTGAAGGGGCTCATGAAGGCGCGGGCCTTGGTGACCGCTTCCTAGGTCATATCGAACGCTGTGCGCTGCTGATTCATCTGATCGATGTCACAGCTGAAGATCCGGTGGACGCCTGGCGCACTGTCCGACGTGAACTTCGCGCCTATAGCGCCTCAATCGCTGACAAGCGCGAGATTGTGGTTCTGAACAAAATTGACGCCGCTGATGAAGAAAGACTGACCACAGTGGAAATCGAACTCACCGAGGCGGTTGGCGTTAAACCCTACCGTCTGTCTGGAATCACGCGGAAGGGACTCAAGCCATTGCTGGGTGCGATTTGGAGCATCATCGATCAGCAGCGGGAAGCGGAGAAAACCGTCAGGGAAAAGATCAAACGCGCTGACACGCCCGAGACCGGCTGGATCCCTTGATTACAAAGACAACACACTGCGAGGCCCGAAAAGGGATCCTCAAGGCAAGATCGGTGCGATCGATTGATCACGCCCGTGAACAGAGGACCGACTAGCCATGGCGGCGGCGTTGAAAACCACGCTTCTGGCGCCGGGGATGCGCGTAGGTCTTTATGGCGGCAGTTTCGATCCAGTCCATGACGGACATGTGCATGTGGCGCGCACCGCCCTGAAACGACTCGATCTCGACCGCATCTGGTGGCTCGCAAGCCCTGGTAATCGGCTGAAACCCCACGCACCGGCAACGCTGGCCAAGCGGGTGAAGGCGATCAGAACCCGTGCCCCTGGCCCCCGCCATGTTGTCTCGACCCTGGAAACACAGCTAGGCGCCAACACCACTATTGATCTGATCCGTCATCTGCGAGGCGCCCACCCGCAGGTCCGGTTTGTATGGATCATGGGTGCTGACGGGCTTAGAAACTTTCACCGCTGGACATCATGGAAAACCATCGCCCACCACACACCCATCTGCGTGGTCTCAAGACCGGATGAACCTCTCAAGGCCAGGCTGGGACCGGCGGCGCGCCAACTACAGACCGCACGCCAGCCGGAAAGCCGCGCAAAAAGCGTGGTCACGGGCCAGGCTCCGGGCTGGACCTATCTGACAGAGCCGCTACACTCACACGCATCGTGCGATCTTCGCACCCGGTAGCCGTCCCGGGAAGATGGAAGACTGCGCCAACGTGCACTCCAATCAATCAAGGGAGTAGAATCTCTGTCCACCAAACTTCACAACCACTCTACCGGCGAGGTCGAAAACGATTGTGCCGAACTCGCCCAAAGCACGCAGGCGCTGAAGTCATTTATTCTCAATGTGCTTGATGACGACAGGGCCGAAGACGTCGCCGCCATTGATCTGACCGGCAAGTCCTCTGTCACCGATGTCATGGTGGTCGCCAGCGGGCGATCAGGTCGGCACGTCGGTGCGATGGCGGACCATCTTCTCCGCAGACTCAATGAAACCGGTCACGGCACAGTTCATGTGGAGGGCTTGAAAACCTGTGACTGGGTATTGCTGGATGCAGGCGATGTGATCGTACATCTGTTCCGCCCCGAAGTACGCGCTTTCTACAATCTGGAAAGACTGTGGTCGGCGCCGCCTGACAGCACAATCTGATCTGAAACCCATGCGTATGGACATCCGGGCAATCGGTCGCATCAAGACAGGACCCGAACGGGATATTCTTGATCGATACATGAACCGCGCAACCGGGGCCGGTCGTGCAATCGGCCTGGGGCCCGTTATCGAGCACGGGATTGATCTGCGCACCTTCAAGACCAAGCGTAGCGAAACCGCCGCTCTGACCGCCAACATTCCCGCCGGAGCTCTGATCTTTGCTCTGGATGAAACCGGCGAGTCCTTGAGTTCGGTGAGCTTCGCCCGGATTCTGGAACGCGCACGTGATGAAGGGACGCGGAGTGCGGTGTTTCTAATCGGCGGCGCAAATGGATATGATCCTATCAATCTGCCCTCACACACGCGATTGATCAGCTTTGGCAAAGCCACCTGGCCGCACAAGCTGGTGCGAGTCATGCTAGCGGAACAGATCTATCGCGCCGTCTCGGTTCTGGCTGGCGCTCCCTATCATCGAGAAGGTTGATGTCTGCTTCAACCCTGATTCCGGTGCTGAGCGCCGTCCTGCTGGTTCAGACGGCGCCAGATCCCGCGTCTATAGACGCCTTGGAGACCCAAGCCGAAACGCTGCGCGAACAGGCACGGGCGCGCGCAACTGAAGCCGAAGCCGCTCAAGCCGAGCTTGCCCGCCTGCAGCAACGCCTGACGGACGCCGTCGAGCGTATTCAGGCCAGAGAGACGGAGGCCGAGAATGCCGCCATCCAAGTGAAAGCCCTTGAAGCGGAGGAAGCCGATCTGCTAGCGCGTCTGGTTACCGAACGCGACGGATTGATTCGGGTTCTGGCGGCTCTGCAGCGCATTGAGCTGGCCGACCCGCCTGCTCTGGCGACGACACCCGCCAACGCCGTCTCCGCAGCCCGTGCGGCGGGTCTGCTGGCCCGAATCGCGCCTCAACTCGACGCCCGCGCCACGGCGGTGCGCGCTCGGCTGGCCGAGTTGGGAATTTTACGCGCGGCACTGGACAGACAAACCGCCGCTCTGGTGCAGTCACGTGAAGCTCTAAGCCTCACCCGGGAAGACGTCATGGTCCTGATCGAAGAGCGGCGGGCGGCAGAAACCACCCTGCGTGCCCAAGCTGACGGTCTATCACAGCGCGCCGCCAGGGTCGCCGAAGAGGCTGCTTCCCTGCGTGATTTGATGGCCGATATCAGACTATTCGCCGCCGCCGAACCCCGGCTCGCGCCGCGCCCTGAACCTCGCCCTGAACCTATCCCGCGTCTGCGCCCGGACCGACCTGGCGGGATAGAGGCAGGAGCGCTTACTGAAGCCGCCCCCCTCACCGTACCTTTGGGATTCCTGCGTTTCACCGATGCCCGAGGCCAACTCAAACCGCCCGTCTCGGGCCAGTTGAGCATCGGCGCCGGTGAACGCGGACCTGATGGCGTGCAGCGCGACGGGGTCTGGTTTGATGCCCAGCCTCGCGCACCGGTCACCGCCCTATTTGATGGCGTGGTGGTCTATTCTGGCCCGTTTCAGGATTTTGAGACTGTGCTGATATTGAATACCCCGGACGAATATACGATTATCCTGGGGGGACTGGACCTCATTTATGTTGTAGAAGGGCAGTCTCTTCTGACAGGAGAACCCGTTGGAGTCATGATAGATCGTGACAATCCGCCACCGCAGCTCTATCTGGAAATCAGGCGTAGCACGGATGACGCCGCCAACCCCGAGGATTGGCTTCGGCCCGAATTTCGTAAGGGTTAGAACTCCGCCTGTTATGTATTGAGGAAAATCACCATGCGACTGCACGCTATTGCTTTCACCGTTGTATTTGGCATCGGCGCCGTCACTCTGGCGTTTTCGGCCCGAGGTAACGATGACACCCGTGAAGCGACCTTCCGGCAGCTGGAACTGTTCGGCGACGTGCTCAGCCGGATCGAGTCTGATTACGTCACCGATACGGACAAGGCCGAGCTGATCGAAAGCGCCATTGACGGCATGCTTGCAACACTTGACCCCCATTCCCGCTATCTGTCACCCGAAGAGTTCCAGGATATGCAGATCACCACTAGCGGCGAATATGGCGGCATCGGCATTGAAGTGACCATTCGTGACGAGATGATCACCATTGTTTCACCCATTGCCGGAACCCCCGGCCAGCACGCCGGCCTTGAGCCCAATGACCGCATCGTGGCAGTGGACGGCGAAGTCCTTCCAGGGACGAGCATGAGGGAGGCTGTCGAGCGGATGCGCGGCCCTGTTGGTGCTCCGGTTGTTTTGACCATTCTGCGTGAAGGCGTGGAAGATCCGTTTGACGTGTCAGTCGTGCGCGACCTGATTGAAGTGCGCGCCGCCTCATGGCGCATGGAGGAGGACATCCCCTATCTGCGCATCAACACGTTCAACGAGAATACTGTTGAGAATGCAGTGACCGGGCTCAACGATCTCACCGAGGCCCATGGCGGCCCGCTACCGGGCTTGATCCTTGATTTGCGTTCTAATCCAGGGGGCTTGCTTGAGCAGTCCATAAGCCTTTCCGGGCTGTTCTTAGATGGCGATGAAGTGGTCTCCACACGCAGCCGCGATCCACGCTATACTCAACGCTACAATGCCGAGCCCGGCGATGTGCTCAAGGGTGCGCCGATTGTGGTCCTGATCAATTCCGGCTCAGCCTCAGCCTCCGAAATTGTCACTGGCGCCCTGCAGGACCATGAGCGAGCCATCGTGTTGGGCATGACCAGCTTCGGCAAGGGCTCCATGCAAGCTGTGGTTCCACTGCGCGGCGGGCGCGATGGTGCGCTGCGCCTGACCACGGCTCGCTATTACACTCCGGCAGGGCGCACGATCCAAGCCACCGGCATCACCCCCGATATCTTTATCGCGCCCCGCCGCGTGGAAGAAACCGAGAGTCTGCGCCATCACGCCGAAGTCAGTCTGCACAACGCCCTGGAAAATGAGACCGGCGCCGAACGTGAAGGCCTGCAGGATGAACTGTCCCACACTGAAATGCCGCCCGAAGGCTGGGATGAGGACGAGGACTATCAACTCCATCGTGCGATTGAGGTTCTGCGCACCATGATGGTTCAGAACCAGGCGCGCCTGTAGCCGAAAGTCGGGATGATCCGCCCAAAATGACCGAGCCGTATCCAGAACATCGCCCTAATGTGGGCGTTGTCCTGTTCAACGCGGAGGGTTTTGTCTGGTTCGGCAAACGGTTTGGTGCAGAAGGGCCCTGGTGTTGGCAATTTCCCCAGGGCGGCGTGGATGAGGATGAGACCCTCGAACAGGCCAGCTTACGGGAATTGCACGAAGAAACCGGCATCACTTCTGATCTAGTCGCTCCACTGGGGATGACTGAGGGCTGGCTCGCCTATGATTTTCCGCCTGAGGTGCTGGCGCAGTTCGGGAAAAACCGCTGGAAAGGTCAGAAACAACGCTGGTTCGCCTATCGCTATCTGGGAACAGATGAGGACTTCAATCTGACCGCGGTTCCACCCCGAGAATTCTCGAAATTCCGCTGGGTCGCTCTGAGTGAAACTCCGGCGCTGGTCATCTCCTGGAAACGGCAGGTGTATGCGCGGGTGGTCGAGGCGTTCCGCCCCTTCAGCGTGACACGCACCTCCCCTGCCCCATCAAAGCGCAAGGGGTAATCCGTCATCTGATGAAACGGCTTAGCGTGTCAGAGCCGACAACAGCGCCTCAAACTTCCCGATCCGGGCCTGCGCATCGTGACGCTCATCATCATTGGACGCCTGATTGAAATCTTCGCGCGCTTCTGCGAGCACACGAGAGGTCTCTTCGGCGTTCACATCAGCTAGGTTGATAGCTTCTTCAGCCAAGATGGTCAGACCCGCCGCCGTCACCTCGGCAAAACCGCCACAGATGAAAGTACGGGTCACATCAGCCCCTGAATGTACAG